>JAZUOL010000031.1:0-2004 GCA_045604605.1 Acutalibacteraceae bacterium
TCTCATTGTTCCGTATTATCTGCATTATATTTTTTCGCACGTACTGTTTAAGCTATTTTTGTTTTTACGGTCAACATTTCTCATTCCGTTCTGTATTCCCTGTGTTTAATTCCTTTTCCACCGCTAATAATTAATCTGACAATGTAATAAGCCGGTCAAGCATTTATGCTCGACCGGCTTCAATTGCTTTATGGAAGACTTACGCTTTCATATATTTTTTTAATTCATTATAAAAGTTCTCTCGAGTTCCAGCCATAATCACGACAATGATTTTATCATCAACATACTCAACCCGATAGGCTAGTTCGTAGTTTGTTTTATTATAATAAATATCATAACCGTAGATTCCACTCAAATCTCCGCTTTTGGCTTCGCCAACCGTGTGGTCTTCCCTGATTTTATCAATTGCTTGCTGATACAGGGTTCTCAGTTTTTTATCCTTAATCTTTTTCAAAAACTTTGCTGCAGGAGGAAGAAATCTAACCTCAGTCATTCTTCTCCCTCCGCCCCAAAGATTTCATCATACGTAGAATACTCACCTTTACCAAGCGCAACATTTTCAGCATCAACAATCATTGCTTCAATAGCAGGGCGTACCAGCGCCTGTCTCTTTTTAAATTCTTTAAGAAGTTCATCGCCAGAAAAACCGTTTGTAATTAAATCAGCAAGGATTTGTTCTGCAAACTCGCCTCCAGAAGACACCCGTGCAGGACGAAGTACCAGTTCATTACCGCGAACAATGCACTCAGCTTCATCGGCAAATCCGAGAGCCACAAAAAATTTCTGAGGAATTGTGATCTGCCTCTTAGACGAGATGCTCAATATCTTCTTATCCATTACGGACTTTCCTTTCATTGCAACAGTGGTAGACATATTGTCCTCCTTCATATTTTACGCACATAAACGGCAAAGTATGCTTTCTCATTTTCCTTGTTTCTTTGTTTCGCATTTATTTTACATTAATATGTACCAAAAGTCAATAGATTGCGAACCCATGTTTGCAAAGATGATTTATTCCGAATGGATTTAAGTCTATTAATTTAGCAACAATCGAGGCAAGGAATATTTTTTGACTTATCCTTGATTATCATGTAGCTCCGTTTCATTCTCAATCAACTGCACACACTCTTCCAAAAAATCTCTTATTCTGTCTTTCCCTTCGATATACACACCGGTATAGCTGATCGGTTTTGCCCAGAACGCACTCCACGCCCGGCGAATTCGGCCGAAGAACCCACTGTAACCGCCACCGCAATATGCGTCCTCAACAACAATTTCATAGTCAACGTCACCATTGCTCCAATTATGTCTAATAAGAGAAATTACCTCAGCACAATCCTCGCACCGAAGCGAAACAACCTTTGATTGGTCGAGCAAACTCATATCTTCCTCTCCTTTGTTCATACAAAGCATTTGCTAACCTAATTATTGATAAACCAGCGCATTCGTAAAACCTGCGTTTATCGGAATCGGAAATGCTCATTAACTCGCAGTAATGTGACCAGCTCAATTTAACAGACACTGTCTGTTGAATTTGATAGGTCTGATAAAAACGTCGCATAAACTGAATATTTGACACTGAAAAACCTTTGCCAAACTCTTTTGTAAGTTCCTTAGCAAGCTCCTTTAAGGTCTGTTTTCCGTAATCTGCACGTTCAGGATTTGATTGCTCATGCTCACAAATAATGCGGCCAATGTTCCAATATGTATTCAAAAGTTCACTATTCACTTGACGTGCAACATTACTTCGTGCAACCTCAAGAACCAGTTTAACCTCTTTTACAACAGAAAGGACCTCTTCGTCTAATACCAGTTTATTGTTTGCCATGCACTCACCTTATTCTTTTATTGTTCTCAGCCACTCTTGTAATACATGAGTTCTCTCGTAATAATTTTATAGCAAGAAAGTAACGTTGTCATTGAAGTTGTACTTCAATTTAATTAATTTTCAGCCAAAAACCTGTACTGCACAATCCGTGTAAAGGGATTGTGCAGTACAGGTTT
>JAZUOL010000032.1:0-21700 GCA_045604605.1 Acutalibacteraceae bacterium
ATCTGCCGAGCATCATAAAGTCAGCACCCATAGCAAGAGCGAGAGTCATATGATAGTCGTGAACGATACCACCGTCAGAGCAAATCGGAACGTAAACGCGTGTTTCTTCGAAATACTCATCACGAGCTGCAGCAACCTCAATAAGAGCAGTAGCCTGTCCGCGACCGATACCCTTTGTTTCACGGGTGATACAGATTGAACCGCCACCGATACCAACCTTGATGAAGTCTGCACCGGATTCTGCAAGGTAGCGGAAGCCATCGCGGTCAACAACGTTACCTGCACCAACCTTTACTGTGTCGCCATATTTTTCTCTGACAAAAGCGATTGTTCTCTTCTGCCATTCTGTATAACCCTCGGAAGAGTCAATACAAAGAACATCAGCACCTGGTTCAACAAGAGCAGGAATTCTTTCTTCGTAGTCACGGGTGTTGATACCTGCACCAACCATATATCTCTTCTGGCTATCAAGAATTTCCTGAGGATTTTCTTTATGCTGAGAATAGTCCTTACGGAAAACGAAATACATAAGGTTTCCGTTATCATCAATAATGGGGAGAGAGTTAAGCTTGTTTTCCCAGATAATGTCGTTTGCTTCTTTAAGAGTTGTAGAAGCAGGAGCGGTAACGAGCTTATCAAAGGGAGTCATAAACTCTGTAACTTTCAAATCAAGGGGCATACGGCTGATTCTGTAATCTCGGGAAGTAACAACACCGAGAAGCTTGCCGTTGGGAGTACCATTATCAGTAACTGCCATTGTTGAATGACCGAGGCTTTCATAAAGTTCAATAACATCTGCTAAAGTGTTTTCAGGGCAGAGGTTGGAGTCACTGACAACAAAACCTGCTTTGTAATTTTTTACTCTTGCAACCATAGCTGCTTCGTCTTCAATGGACTGTGAGCCGTAAATAAAGGACATACCGCCTTCCTTTGCAAGTGCAATAGCAAGTGTGTCATTAGAAACGGACTGCATAATAGCAGAAACCATAGGAATGTTGAGAGTTATGGGAGATTCTTCGCCCTTTCTGAACTTGCAAAGAGGTGTTTTAAGAGAAACATTTGCAGGAATACAGTCAGGACCGGTGTAGCCGGGGATGAGCAAATATTCGCTAAAGGTTCTAGAGGGTTCGTTACAAAAATGTGCCATTCAAATCGCTCCTTGTGTGAAAATTATTACCTTATATTCTAACTCTCTTTTCCTTTTGTGTCAACTATGAAATGTTACCATTTTCGACCGTTTTTTTCACCTTAAATTATTGTAAAAGTACATATTCTATGATATCATAACCTTACTTTTATAAAACGAGGTTTTCTTTATGGCACATTTTGAAATCGATTTTCATGACAAAAATAGCGAAAGATATATGATTAGTGGCCGTATCAATCAGATTTTACGCGATATGTATGCAAAGTTCATTATTATCGACAGTGTTGATACGGGCGATTTTTTATATCGTGACGGTCAGTATTCTATTGAAGATATTGACAAGGGCGAATGGACTCCCTTCAGAGCCAATAAAGATTATTGGGGCTATCGTGAATGCTATTGCTGGTTCAGGCAGACAGTTAAAATTCCTGATTCCTTCAAGGGTCAGCATGTTATTTATAATATTACCCCGTATGCACGTAATTGGGAAAATGAGGTTAACCCTCAGTTTATTATCTGTGTAAACGGTAAGGTGGTTCAGGGTGCAGACAGCAACCACCGTTATGTTACCCTCACTCCTTGCGCAGAGGGCGGAGAAGAGCTTGAAATTGCAATAAATGCTTATTCAGACGATTGGGAATGGAAGGGCGAAATTCAGCTTGGGGCACAGCTTCAGGTGTTTGATGATGTTGCATTTTGCACATACTTTGACATTCTCACACCCTTAAAGGTTGCAAAATACAAGGACGAGGACAGTGATGCGAGAGTTAATATTCTCAAAGCACTTAATGAGGCTTGCAATATTCTCAATATTGATACAAATGACCGTGAAATTTTCCACGAATCCTGTGTTGCGGCATCAGAATATCTTGATGAAAATCTTTACGGCAAATTCGAGGAAGCAACCTGCTGGGCAGTTGGTCATACCCATATTGATGTGGCTTGGTTGTGGAGATTGCGTCAGTCAAGAGATAAGGCGTGCCGTTCTTTCTCAACAGTTCTCAAATTAATGGAGGAATACCCCGAATATAAATTTATGTCCTCGCAGGCTCAGCTTTATGAATATGTTAAAGAGGATTATCCTGAGGTGTATGAAAAAATCAAGGAGAGAGTCAAAGAGGGCAGATGGGAAGTTGAAGGCTCAATGTGGGTTGAAGCAGATACAAACGTTGCCTCAGGTGAAGCTCTCGTAAGACAGTTTATGGTGGGCAAACGCTTCTTCCGTGATGAATTCGGCGTTGATAACAAGATTATGTGGTTGCCCGATGTTTTCGGTTATTCTGCCGCAATTCCTCAGCTTATTAAAAAGAGCGGTATGGATTACTTTATGACAACAAAAATCAGTTGGAATGAGTATAATAAATTCCCCTATGACACCTTCAAATGGCGTGGTATTGACGGAACAGAGGTTCTTTCTCATTTCCCACCCTCTTGCCACGCAACTGTAAACGAACGCTCCAATTGGCAGACAACCTATAACAGTAAATTAAGACCTCTTTATGTTCTGGGCGGTTACAAGAGATATTCTCAGAAAGACCTTTCTAAAGATTTCTTAATGTCCTACGGCTTCGGTGACGGTGGCGGCGGACCCACTATCGAAATGCTTGAATACGGCAGAAGAATGGAAAAGGGTATTCAGGGCTGTCCCGTTGTTAAACAGTCAACCTCTCTTGATTTCTTCCGTGACCTTGATAAAAAGGTTTCAGGCAATAAGCATCTTCCTACCTGGTGCGGTGAATTGTATCTTGAGTTCCACAGAGGTACTCTTACAAGTCAGGCAAGAAATAAAAAATATAACCGCAAGAGTGAATGCCTTTACCACGATGTTGAAACACTTTCAGCAATTGCTAATAAGGAAATCGGCTTTGCTTACCCCAAGGACGAGCTTCTTAAAAACTGGAAAACAATTCTTCTTAATCAGTTCCACGATATTCTTCCCGGTTCCTCAATTGCAATTGTTTATGAGGACAGTAAGGAAGACTATGAAAGAGTTCTCAAAGCAGGCTGTGAAATGGCAGGAAGTGCTCAAAGCGCACTCCTTTCAAATATTAATCTCCAAGAGGACAGTATTGTTGTTTTCAATACAACAGGCTTCAACCGTCACGATGCAGTAATTTCTGAAATTCCTTGCGAAGAAGAATTTGCAATCTTCGACAAAAATGGTAACGAAATTGCATATCAGAAAACCTTTGACGGTAAAATTGTGTTCGTTGCAGATGTTCCCTCAAAGGGCTATGCTACTTATACAGTAAAGAAAACTGCACCTGCAAAATTCGATTTTGTTGATGTTAATGACAAAAAAGCCGCAACACCTTACTTTGATGTTGAGTTCAATGAGGAATATAATATTTCAAAGCTTGTTCACAAAAAAACAGGCAGAAGCGTTGCACCTGATGGACAGACTGTTGGTAAGGTTATCGCTTATCAGGACAGACCCCATAACCACGAGGCATGGGACATCAAATGCTATTTTGACGAAAAGAGCTGGGAGCTTGATTTCAAGAAAGCAGAAATTATTGAGCTTGGCGCAGTAAGAGCAGTTTACAAGGTTGACAGAGCCTTCCGTAATTCAACATTCACAGAGTATTACTGCATTTACAATGATTTGCAGAGAATTGATGTTGACTACGAGGCAGACTGGCACGAGGACCATGTTGTTCTCAAAGCGGATTATCCCGTTGATGTAAATGCAACAAAGGCAACCTTTGATATTCAGTTCGGTAATATCGAGCGTTCAACAACTACTAATACAACCTGGGAATTCGCTCAGTTTGAAGAGTCAATGCATAAATGGGCAGACCTTTCTGATAATGGCTTCGGTCTTTCTGTTATCAACGACTGCAAATATGGATGCGATGTTAAGAATGGTCATATCAGACCCACTCTTTTCAGATGTGCAACACGTCCCAATAAAATTCAGGACAGAGAATATCATTCATTCTCATTCTCAATATACCCCCACGCTAAGAGAGCAAACGATTCCGATGTTGTTAAAGAGGGCTATAATGTAAACTTCCCTCTTTATGCAATTCCTCAGAAAGCGCAGGCAGGTACACTTGCACCTGAATATTCTCTCGTTAGCTGCGATAAAGAGAATGTTGTAATTGAAACAGTCAAAATAGCAGAGGATAGCGATAATATTATTGTCCGCGCTTACGAAACATGGAACAGTAAAACTCCTGCAGCTCTTACATTCTGCAATGCTATTGAAACTGCAACAGAATGTAACCTTATGGAAGAAGAGGATGAAGCAGTTGCATTTGCAGAAAATACTCTTACAGCAAGCTTCAAGCCCTTCGAAATTAAAACATTTAAGGTGAAATTAAAATGAACTACAGCTTTTTTGCGATGATATCGCGAATGAAATACATTGATCGCTGGGCATTAATGAGAAACACTGATAGAGAAAGTCTTGACAGTCACTCAAAAGAGGTGGCTGTCATTGCCCACGCTCTTGCAATTATCGGTAATAAGCGGTTTGGTAAATCCTATAATCCTGACAGAGCCGCAGTTCTCGGTCTTTACCACGATGCTCATGAAATTATTACAGGAGATATGCCCACTCCCGTTAAATATCAGAATGAAGATATTTTAGTGGCATTCAAAGCTGTTGAGGATTCGGCAAATGAAAAGCTTTTAAATAAACTCCCCGAGGATTTAAGAGAAGAGTTCTCAAGCTTTTTAACAGGTGAAAATGAGGATGAGGAGCTTCTCGTTCTCATTAAAGCTGCCGACAGATTAAGCGCCCTTATAAAATGTATCGAAGAGCGCAAAGCGGGTAATACCGAATTTAAAGAGGCGGAAAAATCCACATTAAAACGCATCAAAAAAATGAATGTGCCCGAAGCAGATGTGTTCCTTAATGAATTCATCCCTGCATATGAACAAACACTTGATACACTTTGAAAAAATCCACCTCTTTTTGAGGTGGATTTTTTTACAAGGTATCATATAATGTATTGGTGAATTGTATGATAAAATTTTATTTTAAACCCGGGTTAAAAAGACCACCGCCAATTGTTGCCAAAAGGTTTTATTTTCGCAAAAAGCGTAATACATTTATCTTCAAGGTTTGCGCTGTTTTTTTAGTGCTTGCTATAGCCTGCGTTATTGCAGATATGCGCTTGCGACCAATAATTGAAACCGTTGGAGGCAACGCCCTTAAAAATTCACTTACAAATGTGGTGGATGGGGCGGTTAACGATATGGTAGACCAGTTGGGTGTAAAATATGGAAAAATGGTGAATATTGAGAGGAATCCTGATGGTACAATTGCCGCATTAACCCTTAATAATACGTATATCAATGGCTATAAAGCAGATTTATCCGATGGTTGCTCTGACAGACTTTCTAATTTTGATAAAACTGTTGTGCCGATTCCTGTTGGTTCGTTAATAGGGGGTTCTTTTTTAAATGGAAGGGGCTTTAATATTAATGTGCGCGCTACCATTTATGGCTTTGCGGTAACTGATATTGTTTCAAAATTTGAAAGTGCCGGCATTAACCAGACCCGTCATACAATTTATCTTGAGGTAAAAGCCTCTGCCCACGCTTATATGGGGCTTTGCCGTTTAGAAGAAAGCGTTGATGAAACGATTATTCTTGTGGAAACAATTATTGTGGGTACAGTTCCCGATACTTATTACATAGGGAATGAGAATATAAATTATCCCTACATTCCTCAGTAGAATGCAGGGATTTTAAAATTATTCATTAATGAAGCTGTCCATGAGTGTGTAACCCACTTCAACATAGTTTCCTGCTTCTTTAGCAGTAGTCTCTGTGAAGCTTTCGATGCCGTTGTCCTTAGCTTTTGATTTCTGATAAATAAGATAGGGAACAGCGTCGCCTGCGTGAGTCATTGTAACAATGGGGGTGGGATGGTCGGGAAGAATCATAACCTTGTAGTCCTCGTATTTATCAAGCTCGGGAAGAACTCTCGCAAGAACTCTCTCGTCAATCATTTCGATTGCCTTAACCTTGTTTTCAGGTTCATTTCTGTGACCACATTCATCGGGGGCTTCTATGTGAATGTAAACAAAATCTTTAGTTTTAAGCTCTTCTATTGCACAGTCAGCCTTGCCCTCAAAGTTAGTGTCTATGTAGCCTGTTGCGCCCTCCACATCGGGAGAACCCATTCCTGCGCATTTTGCGATACCTTTAAGAAGGTCAACTGCGGAAATAATTGAACCGTCAACACCGTATTTCTCTTTGAAATCCGGGAGTGAAGGCTTAGTTCCTTCGCCCCAGAGCCAGATGGAGTTTGCGGGGCGCTCACCCTTTGCCATTCTTTCTTTATTAACAGGATGCTCCATAAGAAAATCATAGCTTTCCTTCATCATAGCAATAAGTTCTTTTGCATTTTCGCTATCAGAAAGGTGCTCACCGATAACTTTACCTGAAATATCGTGGGGAGGAGTCATTTTGCCAAGATCAAGTGTGCCGTTATTCCAAACAAGGCAATGTCTGTAAGCAACGCCACTGTAGAAAGCAAATTTCTCGTTGCCGAAATGCTCCTGAACGCTTTTTATAATTTCTGCAGCTTCCGCTGTGGAAATATCACCTGCGCTGTAATCCACCATTATTTTATCTTCGTAGTTTTCTTCATCAGAAAGTGTTACAAGGTTTGTGCGGAAAATGATGTCAGTATCTTTCATATCAACGCCGATGCTCACCGCTTCAAGAGGGGAGCGACCTGTGTAGCATTCCTTGGGGTTGTAGCCTAAAACACTCATATTCGCAATATCGCTACCGGGCTTAAGACCGTCAGCAACAGTTTTAACAGTACCAACCTTGCCGAATCGTGCAAGCTTATCAAGTAAAGGCTTTTTTGCCAATTCCATGGGAGTTTTGCCATCTAAAGCGGGAACGGGGTAGTCTGCCATTCCGTCATATAAAACAACAAGATATTTCATCTTTATACCTCATTTCTAAGTCAATGTAATTATTTTACAACTATTAGTGAGTTGTGTCAATAAAATGACGAAAAAACCTTGAATTATAAAGGAATTTGGAGTAATATAAAAGCAATAAATTTCACAATAAAGGAGATTTTAATTTATGAAATTACCTATTGCTATTCAGCTTTATTCCGTTCGTGACGATATGGAAAAAGATTTTTACGGTACAGTTAAAAAAGTTAAAGAATTAGGCTATGAGGGCGTTGAATTTGCAGGTCTTTTCGGTAAATCAGGGGTAGAGGTTAAGGCTATTTGTGATGAAATCGGTGTTATTCCCGTTTCTGCTCACGTTCCTTATTATGATATGCTCGAAAACCCCGAAGCAGTTCTTAAGGATTATAAAGATATGGGCTGTAAATATGTTGTTGTTCCTTATCTTACAGAGGAATGTCGCCCCGGTACAGATGGTTGGGCTTCAACTGTTGCAGGTATCGGCAAAATCGGTGCTGTTGCAAAAGAAATGGGACTTCAGCTTCTTTACCATAACCACGATTTTGAGTTCCTTAAAATCGATGGCGAATACGCTCTCGATATTCTTTATAACACAATTTCTGAAGATTTACTTAAAACAGAGCTTGATACCTGTTGGGTAAATGTTGGCGGTGAAGAGCCCAGTGCTTATGTTGAAAAATATTCAGGCAGAGCACCTATTGTTCATCTTAAGGATTTCAGCGGTTCAAAGGGTAACGGCCCTCTCTACAAGCTTATCGGTATCGAAGAGGAAGAAACAGATAAAGCAGAAAACACATTCGAATTCCGCCCCGTTGGTTACGGATGCCAGGATTGGAAGAAGATTATAGCTTCCGCAGAAAAAGCAGGCGCAGAATGGGTAGTTGTTGAGCAGGATGACCCCTCGATGGATAAAACTCCTATTGAGTGCGCAGAAATGAGTATAAATTATTTGAAAAATTTATAATATCACGCCATTAACTTGTTTTAGCTTGCTCGACTTTGTACGCCTTCGCCACTAAAACTGCGTTCCTGACGCAATCTTATAAATTTTGCTAATCGTGAATTTAGTGACCCCTGTGAAAATTAATTTTTCACAGGGGTCAAGTGTTTATTATGCTTACATTTACTTTATTCAACGGTACAGGCAAGCCTGTACCCTACGGTAAACGGAAATAAACCGACACAACCGTAGGGTATGGGCTTGCCCATACCGCAGAGTAAATACGGATAGGGCAGAAATTTGTTTATTTAACTCATCTCAATTGATTCAACTATTTCAATGATTTCTTCCTTTGTAAAGCCGTTAGCTATTATTGAAAAATGTTCTAAAAAGTTCTCTTTACCTTGGAATTCTATAAAGTAGCGGGAGCCGGAATCTTCTGAAAGAGAGCAGTAGCCATAGCATTTCAAATCATCACTTTTTATTGTAATGTAGCTGCTGGCGTGTGTTGGCATAATCGTTCCCCAAAGAGCGTAATATGCATACCACATTGAAAATTCTTTAGGAGATTTTTGCAGAAGATAACCTTCGTAATCTCTGTTTTTTATCATATGAATGTAAAGGTCATAATTAAAAAAGATGGTATCAGGATCAATACCCATATTTTCAATACCTTTTTTTACAAGAGGCATAAAATAAGGTCTGCTATGCGTACCCTTGAAACCGAAGTAGCCTTCTGTTTCATAAAATGTTTTTATATTTTCTTTCTGAATGGGTGTACTTACTATAGTAATAGTTTTACCATCATCAAACGTAAGGGTTTCTGATTGCTCACCTTGTTTTTTATAGGTGTATTTACCAAGTTTTTTGTTAAGATAAAAAGAAGCAAATTGACCTTTGAAATTGGGTTTGGTCTTATTATTCAATTCGATTTCATAAGCAGCAGAAACTGCAGCCAGATTATCATTATAAAAATCTTGTTGAGCTAATTTAACAGGAATAATCAAATAACCGATAAGACTCACAATAAGCAAGACAACGCTTACAATAGATAGAGTTGCTACAACAACCTTTTTCTTACCCTTTTTGATTTTTTTATTAGCATTTTTAACTGCATTGTCAATATCTTTATCAATTTCGGGCTTTATATCTGTGTTGTTTTGCATATTTAAAAACTCTGCTTCGCAAAGAGGACAGTCCTTTAAATGTTCTTCAACGCTGTTAGCTGAATCGGAAGAACAAACACCGTCTATGTAAAGGGGAAGTAAATCCTTTATAATATCGCAACTGATTTTACTCATTTCCTTTCATCCTTTCTATGATTTTCTGCTTTGCACGATAATATGTAACCCTAGCCCAGCTTTCTGATTTCTCGAAAACCTCTGCAATAATTTCATAGGAGAAATCACCAAGAGTTTTCATATAAAATACCTCTTTGTAAGGTGATTCTAAATCTCTTGAAGCAGACAAAATATTTTTCACATTATCTTTTTTTACAAGACTTTCTTCAATGTTATCATCAGAAACAAGGTTCAGAAAATCTTCTATATTTTCTGTTTGCTTCGGGCGTTTAAGGTTTAAAAATGTGTTTTTAGCAATCTGGCAAAGCCAGGTTTCAACCTTGCATTTGTGGTTGAATTTTTTGTAGGATTTAATTGCCTTGAAAAAAGTTTCCTGGGTAATATCCTCTGCAAGATTTTCGTCAAAGCAAAGGGTGAATGCATAGCCCTTCACGAATTTATAATATTTCTGATAAATTATTTCTATTTCGTTCAAGCCCTTCACACCCTTTCAAAACCTGTTCTTTTTGACCGGTCACTAATATGACACAGCAGTTTAGTTTTTGTTACAAAAATTTTAACATAAATTTATAAAATTTAAAATGTGAAAAGTAAGGAAACAGATTTGCTGGGGGATTACCTCTCTTCGAAGAGAGGGGAACCATCTCGAATATTTAAAATAATTCGATTTAGTATCAAGCGAGCCTGATGTAAATTTTTTAAAATAAAGTTCAGCGGAATGGTGGAGAGTTCTTGACGCGAACTCTTGAGCGTCTTTGAAGCGTAAGCTTCAACTGTAATGTGCTTTATGTACTGATAATATGAAATAGTAGAAATATTGTATTAAATGTATTGAACAGGTTAAGGTGAGAGAATTATAATTAAATCTTACGATTTAACTACGCTCGAGAACTCGCGTAGAGAACTCTCCACCGCCCGACCAACTAATTTCAAATACTTTATTTATTTCACGCTTAAAAATTTATGTAATATAAGAACAAATAAAAAGGCGGTCCCCCTCTCTTCGAAGAGAGGTAAGGACTCGCCTTTACTTTTATTATAATTTATACAATATAGAAAATTTGATAAACAGATTATCTGTTAAGAATAAGTTTAGTAAGCTCAACGGGTTCAACGATTGTATCGCCTTTGTAAACTCTCATATTACCGGAAGCGATTTCGTCAATGAGAATAACCTCGTCATTGTTGTAACCAAATTCAAATTTGATATCCCAAAGGTCAAGACCGATTGTTTTAAGGTCGTCAGCAATAATCTTTGTGATTTTAAGAGTCTGTTCTTTCATGCTTTCAAACATTGCAGGGCTCATAACACCGAGTGCTGCAAGACCTTCGCCTGTAACAAGGGGATCGCCCTTAGCATCATTCTTGAATGTGCATTCAACATAGCCACCCTCGAGAACTGTGCCGTCCTCAATGTATTCGCCGTAACGACGAATGAAGCTACCTGTTGCAACAAGTCTGCAAATAACTTCAAGACCATGACCGAAAACCTTACCGGGAAGAACTTCCATAGTAGCGTTTTCAACGTCTGCACTTACATAGTGAGTTTTGATGCCTGCTTCTTTAAGCATATCAAAGTAATAGATAGATGTTTTAAGGTTCTCTTTACCGATACCTTCGATTGTAAGACCAACGCTGTTTTCACCGGGATCGAAAACGCCGTCTTTACCTGTGCAGTCATCCTTGAACTTGAGCATTACATTGCCGTTATCAAGCTCATAAACGTCTTTTGTTTTGCCTTCATAGATTTTTTTCATAATAGACATCTCCTTGTTAACATTTAGGAAATTTTTTCACACATAGAATTTTAATTCTTAAAGGGGTGAATGTCAAGTGCGAGAGGGCATTTTTTTTATTCTCAAAAAACATTCTAAAAATCTGTTATAAATAGGGGAGTTTGGAAAGTGATTTTTGGTGATTTTTTTGTCCGTAAAATAATAAATACCGAGAATGGTTAATCTCTATTCTCGGTATTTTCGTTTTCTTCAATTTCTTTATAATGCAAAAGTTTGTTTTCATACATTAAGTGGTCAGCGGTAGTAAGCTGCTTTTCGATTGTGTTGCTGCTTTGCTCCCAACTTGTGCCAAATGAGACGCTTATACCTTTTTCTGAAAGCTTCTTAATAGTTTCTTGAACATTTTTTTCGAAAACATCTTTTTTAATATGGCAGGTGATAACAACAAATTCGTCACCACCGATACGGTAAGTATCACCAATAAACACACTATTGATACCATTTGCAGCATTTTTGATTAGACCATCACCGGCCTCGTGCCCTTTGGTATCATTAATCTGCTTTAATCCGTTAAGATCAAAGAATGCAATACCTACATCTTCAACGGGGTGCTGATAATATTCTTCAACATCTTGATTGAATTTATTTCTGTTGTAAACCGAAGTAAGAGTGTCTTCAAAGCTTAAGCGGTGAAGCTTTTCGTGGCTTTCTCTTCTGTCGATACTGTCTAAAATAAAGAACGTAGCAGAGGAAAGGAGGGTTAAATCCTCATAATTGATTTTAGGGTTATCAATTCCGAGAAAACCAATAATTATACCATCTTTAATGAGAGGAACTGCAATAAGACTTGTGATGTTTTGCATTTCAAGTATTTGGTATGTATCGCTGTCTTTGTCAACGTCTTTGTCCAGACTTGAAATGTAGAAGGTTCCTGTTTCTTCAAACTTTTTAATCCATGTATCAATAACTGCAAGAGGAACATCCTGCAGAATATCAATCTGATTCGTAACACCCTCGGCGGCGTATTCATAGGTGTTGTTTGTTACTTGCTTTTCAAAATCGAATTCGAAAAGATATGCTCTGTCGCCATCAAAATAATCACTGAGAATTTTAAGAAGGCTATCAATGGCTTTGTTAATATCTTTTTCTTCTGCAAGGAGAGTTATGCAGTTTATAAGAGTGTCGGCAATACTTAATTGCTTTTTTGTTTTGTTTTCTCTGTTGCGAGAGGCTATAAGGTTAATTGCAGTAACAATAAAAACAAGAACACAAACACCTGCAAATGAAAATCTCAGAATGTTTAATGCTTGAATATTGTGCCAATTGTGATCGCTTATCATTTTCAGGTCAAAGTAAGCAATGGCAAAAAAGACGATAAATATAGTAAGCCCTGAAAGCAAAATAACTTTATTACTCTTTATGAATTCTTTGAATTTGCTTGTTTGCATAAGCTCACCTGCCTTTGTTAAAATAATATCATAAAAAAGCTTTCTTGTAAATATTTATTGTTGGTTTTTAACAGTTTTTTCAAATTTTTTGTTGAATTGATATTGAGGATATAATATAATATTTGTAATGATTATTTGTTTCAGGAGTTGAAAATATGAAGCATGAA
This sequence comes from Acutalibacteraceae bacterium, assembly GCA_045604605.1. GTDB lineage: Bacteria > Bacillota > Clostridia > Oscillospirales > Acutalibacteraceae > DTU089. The sequence continues at coordinate 12,652 of JAZUOL010000032.1, forward strand.
AGACTTGAATTAAAAGGATACTTTTCTTTTTTAGGTGAAGAGGGAAGAAACCCCACACTTGATATCTATTTGCCATATAATATGGCAGAAATGAAAAGGGAAAATCAGAAAAGACCCTGTATGCTTGTTTGCCCCGGTGGTGGGTATGGTATGTGCTCAGAAAGAGAGTCTGAGCCTATTGCCTTGCATTTTCTTCCCGAGGGCTTTAATGTTTTTGTTCTTACTTATTCCGTTGCTCCAAATCGTTTTCCATCTCAGATTCGGGAGGTAGCTGCGGCAGTTGAGCTTATTTATCAGAATGCTGATGAATGGAACTGCGATACAGAAAAAATTGCAATTATGGGCTTTTCTGCAGGTGGTCATCTTGCGGCGCATTATTCCACAATGTTTGACTGCAAAGAGGTAAGAGCGATTTTTCCTGATAGCAAATCGGTCAATGCATCAGTTCTTTGCTACCCTGTAATTAACGCCAATGCCCGAACTGCTCATATGGGAAGCTTTATAAATCTTTTGGGTCATCAGCCTGAAACAAAGGAAGAGGAAGAGTATTTCTCCTGTGATAAGCATGTGAGAGAAATAACACCTCCTGCATATATCTGGCATACTGCAGAGGATGGTTGCGTTCCTGTTAAAAACAGCCTTCTTTATGCAGGTGCTCTGGCGGAAAAGGGAATACCCTTTGAGCTTCATATTTTTCCCTTTGGCGGTCACGGACTTTCCACCTGCGACAGTCAGACAATTGACGATATGACCCCAACTTTTGAATATAATTCCGCTTGGCTTGTGGATTTGAAAAAATGGTTGAAGGTGATTTTTAAATGAGTAACAAATGGGTACAGGTATGGGGTCAGGCTCATTCTGCTTTTTCTTTTTTCTATTACCCATCCTGTAAAAAAACATACAGACTTGTTATAAAATCTGCTCTTTCGGGAAATAAAGTTCGTTTCGAGCTTTCCAATGAATGCGCAAAAAATGATGTTCAGATTGGGGCTTTATCAGTTGCAAAATGCGATAAAGACGGAAACTTTACCGGAGAATGTAAAATAGCGACAGTCAATAATCAAAAATCTTTTTGCCTTAAAATAGGCGAAGTTGTTTTGAGCGATGAAATAGAACTTGATATTGAAGCAGGGGAATATTTCTGCGTTAATGCCTATGTTGAAAAGGGGGCTTTAAGAAGCGGAAATCTTCTTGATAATGCAAATCTTCTGACGGTTAAAGGTGATGTGAGTCGTACGCCCGAAATCATAAATCAAAGAAGAATTCGCGATAAGGTCAGAGAAATTGCATCTGTTGTTCTAAAAATGTATTTTCATAAGCCTATTCCTCTTTTCCAAAATGTGCAGGTGCTAAATAATGCAGATGCGAAAAGTATTGTGGTTTATGGCGATTCCATAAGCCAGCAGGGCTATTGGACTAATGCCTTTGCTGAGAGAATTTACGAGGCTTATCCCGAAAAATACTCCGTTATCAATAAGTCTATAATGGGTACAAGGCTTTTAAGGGATTTCAGCACACGCTTTTTCTGTAAAGGACTTTTCGGTAAAAGCGGTCTTAACAGATTGCAAAGAGATATACTTAATTACTCTGACGTTGAATATGTAATTATTGCTTTGGGTACTAACGACTTTTTGCAATTTGGCACAGTGCAAGCTCCAAAAGCAGAAAAACCAACGGCACAGGAATTTGTTGACGGAATGATAAAGGTTGCAGAAGAATTGAAAAAACATAATATCAAGTTAATTGTTTTTAATATTCTCAATTTTGGTGAAAGTGTTGATTCCCGCCCTGAAAAAGAAGCACTTGTTACTGAAACAAATAAGCTACTTGAAGCAAATAAGTATCATTTTCATGCTTTTTATAATCAGGCAGATTTGGTTGTTAATCCTGAAAAACCAACCTGCACTAAGAAAGAGTATCTTGGCAAAGACTATGTTCATCCTAATAAGTTGGGTGGTAAAATCGTTGCGGATAATGTTGATTTAAGTTGGTTTAAATAAAAAATTTGACTGTTGATTTATTCAACAGTCAAATTTTTTATTTCATCAATTGTCGGCATAGAATCCTGCGCACCCATTCGGCTTACGGCAATTGAACCTGCCTTGTTGCCAAGGTCACAAGCTTTTTCAATATTACCACTTTTTTTGTATTCCAATGCAAGTGCGGCGGTGAAACAGTCACCTGCGGCGGTTGTGTCAACAACATTGCTTTTATAAGGGGGGAAGAGCTTTAATTCTTTTCCATCCCATAATGAGCAACCTCTTTCACCGAGCTTTAAAACGATGTATTTCGCTTTGCTTCTTTGTTCCAATATTTTTGAAGCCAGTAAAATATTTTCTTCGTTATCAGGGTAAATGCCTGTTAATGCTTTGGTTTCGCTTTCGTTAGGAGAGAGTATTGTTGCGCCCTGCATCTTTTCCAATGCAAAGTTTTTTGCAGGCCCGCAGTCGATAACTGTTGTGATTCCATTTTTTACTGCATGGTTTACACTATTTATAACAACCTCTTCGTTTGTTTCAAACTGCAAAAGTAAAAGGTCGATGTCAGTACCTAAATCAGTAATAGCTTTTTGGGGGCTGATTTCAGCATTTGCACCCTCGTAAACAATAATTCTGTTTCTGCCATCGCCATCAATAATAATTGCTGCAAGCCCAGTCTGAGAACCATCTGTTGCAACACCGGAAATATCAATATTATTTTTTTCAAGATTATCTAAAAGCTTTGCACCGTTGGTATCATCCGCAACCTTGCCGATCATTTTAACCCGTGCACCAAGCTTTGATAATGCAGTTGCCTGATTTGCACCTTTACCACCATTAGCGTAGCCGTAATCAGTACCTAAAACATTTTCCCCAACATCAGGAACATTTTGCATATTGAGAATTAAATCCATATTAATACTGCCGACAACTGCGGCACGAATACTTTTATACATTATCTTGCTCCGAAATAAATTCAATAAATTCTTCTGCGGCTTGGGTGATGGACTTGTCTTTAAGGAATAAAGCACTTGTTCCTAAAACAAAAATATCAGCACCGCTGTTACAAAGCTTTCTGCCATTAGGAAGACTAACGTTTCCATCAACCTCAATAAGCGTGTTTTCACAATTCCATTCTTTTAAAAGGAGTTTTGCTTCTGCCACCTTTTTCTCTGCACCCAAGAACATTTTTTGCCCTGCAAAGCCGGGAGAAACTGTCATAATAAGAAGCATATCAATATAATCTGTTAAATGCTTTATATTTTCAACAGGGGTGCTTGGGTTAAGGGCAAGACCCGCCTTACAGCCTTTTCTTTTTATCATTTCAAGAGCTCTGTGAATATGTATTTCCGATTCATAATGTATGCATAAAATATCATCTTCAGAAAGATTCATTCTGTCAATGAATTTTGAAGGCTCATTTACCATCATATGAATGTCAATAGGGATGTCTGTAACCTTTTTAATAGCGTTGATTAAATCAAATCCTAATGTGATATTAGGAACAAAAGAACCATCCATAATATCGATGTGCAGATAATCGATACCTGCTTTTTCAAGGTCTTTTATGGAAGTTATAAGATTTGTGAGATCGGCACACATTAATGATGCTGATAAATATTTTTTCATTTTATAAAACCTTTCAGTTAGAATTTTAACTTAACAAAGGCATTTCTGTCATACGGAGTCTTGTGCAACCATAGGGGCATAGCTCAATTTCCCGGATTTCGGAAATTGGTTTTGTTGATTTAGGTGTTTTTCTTGCAATACTTCTGTATGGGAATTTAAGTCCCCAGTTGATTTGTTGCATATTTGCTTTTATGGTTACGGGAGGGTTTTCTTGCGAAAAAGGAATGCTTCCGATTTCATTGAATTTAATTTCAAAATCTCCCGCAGAAAAGCCGTAATTCCAAGGTGTTTTTGGAATGAACTGATAATCGCAATAAGGGAATTTCCTTTCAACACCTTTTTTTACATATTCTCTCATTTCCTTTTCGTAAGCAACAGGAACAGAGAAAAGCAAAGAGCCCATCTGCAAAGCATAAAGGTTATTGGGTCTTTTTTTGAAAAATGGTGTTGCTTCGAATTCAATTTCAATTTCGTTTTTTCCTTGCTTGATATAGAATTCAACATCTTTTGTCTCTGCATCCTCACCATTTACTTTAAGATTCTTTGCAAAAGAGGGGATGCGGATTGCAAAATTAAAATCTTTCTCTGCATCTATGTAATAGTGCATTTTATTGTTAAACGGGTAATCTGTTTCAAGTCTTATTGTAACGTCGTTATCCTTCAGAACAGAAGGCAACATAACGGAGTTAATTATTGTGTTACCATTATGCATAAAGCTCGAAAGTGCGAATTTCGGCCAACCCTGATTGAAATTTGCTGTACAACAGCCAAAATTCGGCTCAAGTCCGAATGTATGTGCATAAGGTCCGTTTGTACTCCACGGAGCCATAATCATCGTCTTCTGACAAGCAATCTGATTTACCTGCTGAACATACTGATGAGTCCACATATCCTCGCTCAGTGTGGCAGGAAGAGCATTAAAGCCGAGAACTTCAAGACGTTCTGCCCATTTGTTATCACCTGTATGAGCAAAAATTTCTTCATATGAATACATCTGCTCAACTACTGCACAGCACTCGGTGCCTTTTGTGGGGTCAAGTCCCGAAAGAACCTCGTCACCTGTAAATCCCTCGAAAACTGTACCATTATACTTATCAAGAATTGAGCGGAGCTTTTCTGCGTTGTCTGTATATTCTTCACCCAACAAATCGTGAGAAACAACTTCACTTTTAAGCATCATAGCAATATTTACTATATGGGTATTCAATCGCCAAACATGACTTGTCTTTTTCCAATTTTCTGTTGTTGTGATATAGTCAAAACCTTGTTCTTTGATGATTCCAGCAAGGTCTTTTATCCAATCCTCCTGATATTTTTCGTATAAGAAATTGAGGGAAACAAAGGTCTCAAACCATCTGAATTTTGCCCATTTAAACAGCTTGATTTCTCCGCTTTTAAGCATTTTGTAATAGTTTTTAAGTACTCTGTAAATAACATCGGGAATTCTTTCATCTCCCGAGCAGTCATAGTAAACCTTCAGAGTTTTGCAGATAAGCTGTACTGCCCAAGTATCATATTCTGCTCTTTCTTCCTTTTTGCAGGGACAAATCCAACCGTCATCCTCCTGTGCTGAAATAATTGCATCAATATATTTCTTTGCAACGGCAATCATTTCTTCATTCTGCAACAAATAAGCAAGTGGAATAAAACCGTCAAGCCAATAAGGTACTCTTTCCCAGCCTTCGCGATTTCCGCCTATCCAGGCGCTGTCACGTATATCGGGCCAGATTTTATGAAGATTACCGCTTAACCCATCTGCTTGGGTTTCAAGCTGACGGCGAAGCCAACCCTCAGGTTTAATTTCTTTTGATGTGTAAAAATTCCATTTACTCATATTATTTTACCTCGGTAATGTTTTCGTTTTCTTTTAAATCCACACCTTTTTTAAGAAGGAAATAAAGCGGAACGAGTGCTAAAACGGTTACTATGCCTGCCCAGAGGAACATATCCTTTGCAGGAACAATCACTTCTGCATTTGCTTCATTAATAATGGTTTGAGCCGCATATTTACAAGCTGTTTCACCAATATAAGGACCTATAATCATAGGAAGCATAACAGCGAAAATCATTCTGATACCTTGGAAAAGACCTGCCTTGCCTTCAGGAATAAAGTCCTTAATAGTAGCACCAAAGAGAATATTAACAAGGGCGTTACCAAGAACAACAGGCACTATGCTGATAAGAATAATATAAATATTTGTGCTTGTTGAGAGCAAGAGAAAGCCTAATGTCAGAACAATAACACCTGTTACAAGGCAAATACCTTTTTTCTTTGTTGAGAGCTTAAGCATAGCTACAATCAAAGCGAGAACAATAGCCACAACAACTACTGCGGTTATTATAACAGGTGCTTTTAAAATGTTTTCTACACCGCCGTTATCGGGAATAACAACATACTGAACATATGTAAGAAGTTACGGATAGAAAACCTGAAATGCAATAATTGCAAAGCAGAATGCCGCAAGAGAAAGATAAAGCCTTGAGTTTTCTTTTATAACAGATGGTCTGAAGCCATACAAAAGGTCAGCCCAATAGTTAGAGGATGTTTTTATCTGAGCGGTGCGGGGTGGGTCTTTAATAAGGAATAAACCAACTATACCGCACAGGGTAACAACAACACCTAAGCCACCGAAGAAAAGCTTGTAGGAAATGGTGCCTGCCTGAGCAAAGCTACCAACACCTGTTACTGCAAAGGAAGAAACAGTACCGACAACAGATAATACTGTTTCAACAAGGGGTCTTTGTTTAGGTACAGTAACATCTGTTACCCAAGCCTGAAAGGCTGCATCGTTACTTGTTGAGCCCATAAAGGTCATAACAATATCCATAAGAATAACAAACCACACCGTAGTGCCGAGAATTTTTGCTTCATCCGTAAGGTTAAAAAGGCTTGCTACATTTTCTTTTGTAATGAAACCAAACATAGCAGTAACAATACCCCATAATATGTAACCAACGGAAATAAACATCTTACGGTTTTTCAGCTTATCACTGAGAGCACCCATTATAAAAGTTGTAAGCACCGCCGCAATAGCGGAAAGAGCAACCATTCGGGAAACTGCGGTTACGGCTTCCATGGAGCCGAGAATAGCAGACTGTGATACATCTGCATATATTTCATTGGTAATAAATGTGTTGAAATACATATTTTCCGTATTCCACGCTATACCACCCATAAAGCAGAACAAAGTAATTATAAACCAGTTCTTTTTGCTTAATTTGTCCTTAACTATACCTATCATTCCTTTTGTATAAAGATTTTATGTAAGATTTTTATTCCGGGATAACCTGATATGTAACATCCTCAAACTGCATTGTTACTTCTTCCCGACTGAAGCCTTCAAGGTCATATCTGTCGGAATAGAAATTATATTTATCAATGGTGAATGTAGTATCGGGCTTGCAGGTAATCATAGTGCAGCCTCTTTGAGAGCCGAGCTTATCAATACCTGAATATGCAAAATAGTCAACGCTGTAACCATAGCTGAACTGAATACCTTTATATTCGAAGGTTGTATTATTAACGTGGTCGTGACCGTTAAACATCGCCTTTGTTGACCCAAGCTCAAGCATCTTTTCAAAGAGGTCGTCTTCACCGTATCCGCAACAAACCTGTCTGCCAAGCTCGCCGATTACGCCTTCAATATACTTGAAATTATCTGTATCTTTATAGCCGTTTTCACGGAATTCAGTCCATGCATCATCCATTTCAACAAGAGGGATATGGAAGAAAGCAAGAGATTTAACGGGTACTGATTTTTCACTGATTTTCTCATTTTCAGCGTTCATTCTGAGTATTTCAGATTCATACCACTCAACCTGATCAGGATGAATATTATCATATGTACCCTTGATGCTTTCAATAATGTTGTCTTTAATATAAGCCTGAGAGTCAATTAAAATAATAGCCTGAGTAATAATCCCCTTTGAGTTTTTAACTTCAATGGTGTGGTTTCCGTAACCGTCAATGTCTTCAGGGCCTGCCCGGAACAAGCAATATTTATAATCTTCATTTTCATAAAACTCTGCAACAGCTTCTCTGTCAAAATATGAATACGCCTCAGCATCGTGATTACCAAAGGTAACATCCCAATAAACACCAAGGCTTTCCATAAGATTTGCAAAAGCCTTTATGCCACTGTGATTATTGAATGTACCGGCTCTATAAGGTACAGGAAAGGTTATGTCACCTGTTGCAATAACAAGGTCCGGCTTTTCTTTTGTCACCATAGCTGCAATTGCATTAAGAGCTTTTTCATCCACGGACTTTGACATAAAACCGCCACCAATGTGAATATCGGTAAGGTGCATTATTTTGAAATCCTCGTCAGTTGTGAAATACCAATTTCCGTTTTCGTCTTTTTGAGGAACAAGCTGATTTTCAATTTCAACCTTGTTGTATGAACTACCTTTTTTAAGAAGATTCTGAACAGATAAAAGGTTAAGTCCTGTAATCACAATTGCGATAATTGCAATTATTGAAATTGCAATCAGAACTTTTTTTAATTTTGTTTTATTCATAAAGCTACCACACCTTTCCTAATGTTCTTAGGATACCATAAGCGTAAAAAACTTTCAATCATTTTGTGAAAGTCAACCGTACAAAAAAACTGATAAAAATAGTTCATTTTGCAAAAATTACCATATAATAATCCTGATTAAAGAATCTGACAACCCAAGTACAACTTAATTTGATTCACAGAGTTAATGAAATCTGAAAATATAAAGCGGAACGACCTTCTATATCTCATCATAAGGTTCCCCAATGGCATATGCACGATATAATGAATAGGAAAAACATAAAACAAAGAAATGAGCTCAACCTTACAAAATCTTAATTTGATTTATTCACTGCTGTATGTTATCATTTAATCGGTGATAACTATGGCAGTGAAAATTCTTGTAACTGAAGATGATGTTTTCCTTCGTGACGGGCTTTGCGAAATGCTCAAAAAGGAAGGCTATGATGTTGTTGCAGCAGGGACAATAGAGGATGCTAAGGCAAGTTTTTTGAAAGAGAACTTTAACCTTATAATCCTTGATGTTATGCTTCCTGACGGTAACGGCTTTGATATGTGCGCCTTCATTCGTTCAAAAAACGAAGATGTGCCGATACTCTTTTTAACTGCTTGCGATGACGAGGTTCAGGTTGTGCGTGGTCTTGATGCAGGTGCAGATGATTATGTTACGAAGCCTTTCAAGCTTCTTGAGTTGCTTTCAAGAATCCGTGCTCTTTTGAGAAGAAACAAATCAACGGTATATAGTTGCGAGAATATTGTTATTGATATAAACACAATGACTGTTAAAAAGGATGGCGAAAATGTTTTTGTTACTCCCACAGAGTTTCAGATTCTTTCTGCCCTTATAAGAAACAGCGGTGTTATTGTAACAAGAGCAATTTTATTAGAAAATATATGGGACGAGGGTGGCTCATTTATTGA
>JAZUOL010000033.1:0-6408 GCA_045604605.1 Acutalibacteraceae bacterium
CCGTATTCACCGCCAACAGGTGTCCATGCACAATAGGGGGCAGCACCCAAGGCTTTCTTACCATTTGCAGTTGCAACCTCTTCACCAAGATATGATGGCTCACCCCAGTCAAGACCATCTTTTGAAAAACGGCAAAAAATGGGTTCACCTTCAATATCTGCTTTATTAAATATCTCATAAACCATAAAATATGAGCCGTCAGAGAGCCTTGTAACGATTGGCATACCGGGTCTTTCTTCAGGATTTTCACTTGCTACAACAGTTACTGCTTTGCCCCAATTTATACCATCTTTTGATTGCTTATAAACGATTGTCTGTGCGTGTTTAGGGTCTGAATCATCGGAATAGAAGCACACAAGACTGCCATTATCAAGCTGAGTTAAAAACGGCTCCCATACACCTTCTTCAAGACCACCTGCACTCGCAACCACAACACCCTGGTCAAAGGTGTAACCGCCATCAAGACTGAAATAAAGTCTGATGTGAGATTCTTTATTGTGCTCCGGATCAATGGAACAAGCCGCAAGAATTATTGTTCCTGCAGGGTAATCACCGCAAGGCTTGGAAAGCTCAAAAAGGGTAGGGTTCCATTCGGAATTTGCACCAGTCAGAGTATCGGTAACACGTGTGATAACTTCCCAAGTTTTTCCGTTATCAGTGCTTCGGTAAATTGGATAACCGGGTGCATTCTCTGTAAGCCCTGAATTAAGCTCGCAATGGGTGGCAAGAAGAACGTTGTTTTCTTCTTCAGGTTGATTATTCAAGACGAGAATTCGTCCGTACTGAACGCCTCTGTCCCACCAGGTATCTTCAGAAACAGAAATATCAGTTGTGTGCTTAACTTCAATAGTGGTTGCGGCAGAAACGGGTAAAGCGCTTAACCCTAAAACCATAACTGTAATTAAAACACAACCAATCTTCTTCAATGACTTAAAAAAACTCATATTATCACTCTTTCAAACGTGATGTTTTACGCTTTAATTCTAACACCGAGCGCAAATAAAAACAAGAGTATAATGTTTGATTATTGTAATATTAAGCAGGGTTGCTTTTTGCTCTGTGAGAGTGGTATAATCAACTTAATTGATTGTGAACTAAGGTGAAAATATGATTAAAGAAGTAATACACGACCCGATTTTGCTGGCAATGAAATCGGAGAAGGCTACAATTGAAGATTTGCGGGTGGCAGAGGATTTGTTTGTCAGCTTTCCACCAATGATGCCACAAAGAATGGTGGCTACCTGCATTTCAGGAAAAGCTGTATGAAGTTATTAAAAAGTAAGGTTTAACAAAAAACAAGAATCTGGTGGTGTATATAATGAAACTCAATTTTAACGAGTTTAACGGAAATTATGAAATTATTCACAACGGTTTTTCGTGGGTAAGTGACGGTAGAAAACCGCAAATAACTATCCGCGGAAAAAATAAAAAAGGTAAATATATCAGCAAGGTTTGTTCTTTGCAATCTGCAAGGAAAAAAGAAACAGAAACATCCGAAAGCAAAACAGTTACTGTTTATTCGGATTTTGTTGCATTCGGTAAGCTTCTTCCGTTTCGCCTTAAATGTACCGCTGAAATTATAAGTGAAAACACAGTTGAGTTTTCGTTGAAGGCTGAAAACGAAACAGATTATGATATTCAGGCTGTGTATTTCCCTGCACCCTTCAATTCAAAACATAAAGGTAAGAATTCGTATCACGTTGACTCGATGCGTCAGGGATTTATTTTGCCTGACGGTCAGATAAAACACATTATACCAATGATGGGCTATACACACATTAAACGTCAGATAAATTCAGGAGATGTGTATATGCCTGTCTGGGGCAGAGTGTGCGATTCTCACTGCTTTACTGCCATTGTTGAAACGCCCTTTGATGCTTCAATGTATTCCTCTTTCGGAAAACACGGAGCATTTATTAACTCTGTTTATTGGCTTTCATCTTTAGGCAATTTATCTTACGAAAGGAAAATCCGTTTTATATTCCACGAAAACGGTGATTACAACACCGTTGCAAAGGATTACCGCAATTATCTGATTGAAAACAATCAGCTTGTTACAATCAATGAGAAAATCTCAAAGAATCCCAATATAAAAAACATTATCGGTGCACCTGTTCTTCATCACAAAATTTTCTCTAAAATAAATGAGAAATCCCAGTTTTATGATAAAAATGGCTCTAACGAAATTCTTTGTGCTACATTCACTGAAAGAACTGAACAAATCAAAAAGCTGAAGTCTCTCGGTCTTGATAAGCTGTATATACATACTGATGGTTGGGGTAAGGACGGATATGATAACAATCATCCTTATATTCTTCCACCCTGCGAGCAGGCAGGCGGATGGGAAGGCTTTAAAGAATTTTCCCGTGTCAGCCGTGAGCTCGGCTATGTTTTTGCACTCCATGACCAATACAGAGATTATTATTATGACAGTCCTGTTTTTGATAAAAATAAAGCCGTAACGAATATAGACGGTTCAAATCCTTACTGTTCAATCTGGGATGGCAGTGAACACACTTATCTTTGTTCCTGCTTTGCTCTTGATGCGGTCAGGAAAACATATTCTGAGCTTGAAGAAAACGGCATAGATGTTCAAGGTGCATATCTTGATGTTTTTTCAATTATGCCCGGTGACGAGTGCTTCCACAAGGACCACAGAATCACAAGAGAAGAAAGCATGACGCTGCGTGGAGAATGCTTCGATTACCTTAATGAAAAAGGCTTTATTATGTCTTCAGAAGAGCCGGGAATGCAGATGCTCAATCATCTCGCGCTTGTTCATCACGGTCCTTACGCACTTATTCCGCAGGAAAACGGAAAAGCAGTGGGAATTCCCGTTCCTCTCGGCAATCTGGTTTATCATGATTGCATAATGGTACCTTGGAATTGGTTCAATAACTGGGGTATTCCAAAAGGTGATGACGGCGATTTATACGGAGCACTCAATGCAGGTATGCCGTATATTCATCCTTACGGCAACGAACTGCGTAAAATAGGTACGGATAACCGAACCGCTGATGTTGAAATGATGAGCGATGAAAAACTGATAAAGGAATTGGAACGCATTGAACCTCTTTGCAAGCTTCAGGCTAAGCTTTACAACAAAGAAATGATGAAGCACGAATTCCTCGGAAGCTATCGCAAGCAAAAAGCTACATATTCCGACGGTACTTCGGTTATAATCGATCTGGATAATAACACTTATGAAATAGCCGAAAAGAGTTGAACACCGCACGGTTTCTTAAGGCAAATTTCCGCACTAACTGCGTCAAAAAGTTTGAAATATGGCGTATATTAAGGCGAAAAACGCTGTGATGTGCCGAAAGATTTGAATTTTAGGCGTACGGGGTTCATTTATTTTCGGCTATATCTGAATAATCTGTTAAACTTGAATTTAACGAGGTATGATTATGAAAAAAACTGTCTTGAAAATTATATTGATTATAATCGCTGTTTTGCTTGTGGTTGGTATAGTTTTTGGCATCATTCTTCACAACAATAAAATAAATGTTTCAAATACTGAGGAAAGCGTTCAATATTACATAAACGGCGAAAGCGAGTTATTGCGTTTTGGAGTAGAGGGTGACGATAACCTTTTTGAACCAAATGAAAAAATCAATATTGTTCTCGAGTGTCTTGATGAAGCTTCGAGTGGAACTAAAGCAATAGTTTTTATTACAAGTGAGCAAACAGGTTTCAATAAATGGGGGTATGTTACATTTGATTATAACTCTCCTTATAGCATTTTAAGCTTTGCTTCACAGGAGAACGGTATTTTTACCATTAAGATTAAACAATTCGGTAAAGAAGAGCATAGCTTTACTGTTGGCGTTCTTCCGAAAAATGAGCAGGCAAGCGACGATTTTTACTACGGAGTTCAGCCATATATCACACGTGCATATACCTGGGGCGAAGGCTTTTGTGTTCCCGGTTACAATGCAGAAGAATCCGTTAATAAAATTCTCGATGTGGCAGAATATCTTGGTGCTAACCTTGTCCGCGAAGACAGTGTAGGCTGGGGAGCAATGCAGAGCGAGCCTTACGGAGATATGAATTATTCGGTTCAGGATTACCTTGTTAAACAGGTTAATAGGCACGGTATGAAATATAACTGGCTTCTCGGCTACAATGCAGGGGAGTGGTCAGCTTCTGAAAAATTTAAAAAGAATTACGATGAATCAATCGGGTGGACTTATCCTCCTGATATTAAGCTCTGGAATGATTTTACAAATAAGGTTGCCGACCATTATGCAGATAATACGGATATTCTATGGGAAATATGGAATGAACCTAACTGGCATTTTTTTGCAGGAACTTCCGAAGAATATTTTAAACTTCTTGAAGATACCTCAAAAACTTTAAAATCAAAAAACAAGTCAGCTTGTGTTTATTCCGGTGGACTTGCAGTTGCAGAGAAAGAAACCAATTCAGAATATTATCAGAAATCTGCAGAGCTTATAAACAAAGGCTTGCTTGACAGCTTCGGTTATCACAATCACGATGGACTTGATAACTATTACGACTATATGACTCAGATGCTCCGTCTTACAAATAAAGCGGGTCTTACGGATGGCGGATTCAACAGCGAAAGCGGTGTTGGTGGTGCGGATGCCTCAACAATTGCCTGTAAGGCACTTTACAGTCGTTCAACAGGTGCTAAAGGCTTTGTTTCCTTCGCATTCAGAAAGACCGTTACACCTGAAAATGATATCAATGACTTTGCATATTTCAACGAATACCTGCAACCTACCGAAGCCGTTATTTCCTATGCAACGGTTATCCGTTTTCTCGGTAATGCAGATTTTGTGAAGAATATTTCAAATGAAAAAGACCTTGTGATTGATGAATACAATCAAAACGGAAAGAAAATAGAAGTGTATTACAGCCTTGGTGATAAAACCAAAATTCCTGCACCCGAGGGTGAATACGAAGCCTTTGATATGTACGGCAACCCCATTGAAATCAGTGGGAAAATCGCAGTAAGCAACTCACCGATTTATATTGTTTATTGATGTTACTATGTGATACAATCTAACCGATAAATAAGAGTTTTTATTAGAGGATGGTGTAGTATGAACAGAAAGAAAATATCTTTGTTACTTGCATTAACTATGTTGATCGGTTCGTTGTTGGGAGGCTGTGGTGTGAATCCTGCAGAAAAAAGCGACCTTGAGAATGGCGCTCCTGAAAAGGAAGGTTATGTTCTTGATTTCAGAACCGAATTTAATGATGGCAAATTAGAAACAGAATCCTGGTTGCCGCAGTATCTGCCTCACTGTACTACTAACACAGCAGGCTCATCTGCAAGATATAAGGTTGAGGATGGTTGCCTGAATCTTTATATTACAAAAGATTCTCCGGATTACTTTGGAGGTCAGCCGGGTTCGGTAGATCCTGATAACCTTTTATGGATAGCTAACGGTATTCAGACCTGGGAAAAGAATAATTTGCATCCCGGTGGTGCGCAACAGATGGAGGTAGAACCCTTCGAAGGCTATGCAACCCAATACGGTTATTTTGAGATACGAATGAAGATGCCCGACACCAAGGGCGGTGGATATGCAGCTTGGTGGCTTATTGGTACTGAGGATGATGCCACTCCTGACGGAACAAAGACAAAGCAGAATGGTGAAATAGATGTATTGGAAACATTCTTTGATAACCCGGGAGTATTTCACCCAAAGGTTCACGCCTGGGATGATCCAAATCTCAATGAATGGTCAAGTGAGGTTAATCTTAAGGGTTTCTCAAGAAATTATGTTAACGAATTCCATACTTATGCAATGGACTGGAGACCAGAAGGGATAACCTTTTATGTGGACGGAAAAGAAGTGGCACAGACTGAAGAATCACCCCAATACAGAATGTGTATGATTCTGTCTATGTATATCAACTCGGATTTCAGCGGTTGGGATGAACCTGAAAATGAATATCCGATAGAATGGCTGATAGATTATGTCCGTGTTTATAAAGATATAAACGGTTATGAGTAAGTCTACTGAAATTTTTGACAAACTTGAATTTGACGGAGAACAATATATGGAATTTGACGAGGTGAGTATACAACATGAAGATTCATAATGCACAGTATAAAATTGATGATAGCAGTATTTTGAACTATTATGAGGTTGGAACTGCAAAAAACAAATTACTACTGCTTCATGCCCAGGGGACAAACTCCTGTAGCTTCGATAATGTTGTTACAAAACTTGCAAAGTACTACCATGTGTACATGGTAGATTATTACGGACACGGAAAGAGTTCCCACAATCCGGAAAAATACAATCTGGTCAGTATCGGCAACGACATCATAGACTTTATTGAAAATGTGATTTGTGATTCTGTTGCCGTGTTGGGTCATTCGTCAGGTGGACTGATTGCAGCATACATTGCAGCACAATCTCCCAG
>JAZUOL010000034.1:0-5460 GCA_045604605.1 Acutalibacteraceae bacterium
CCCATAGTTTCAGCATTTGATTTTGTGGTCTGCTGAGTAACTTCCTTATAACGAGCCATAGGATCAGCAAAGTCATCCTCATAAACAAAGTCATTTCCGGTATTGTAAGGAGGATCAATGTAAATCATTTTAATTTTATTGTAGTATGCAGTCTGGAGGAGTTTTAATACTTCAAGGTTATCTCCTTCAATATAAAGGTTCTTTGTTTCATCGAAATTAACACTTTCAGCCTTGCAAGGGCGAAGTGTTCCAGTTGAACGCTTTTGAGCAAGCTTTAATGCTTCGATTTTGCCTTTCCATTCAAACTTATACTTTTCAAAATCATTATCTATGTATTCTCCGCAAAGAGAGAGGAGCTTGTCTATATCAAGCTTGCCCTCTGCAAAGCACTGCGGAAATACAGATTTTAATTTCTCCATTTCTGTTTGTTCGATATTCATTGACATACCATCCATTTTATTTATTTCCATGATTCTCTATCCTCTCTGATTAGATTTTTACAATCCAGTGGCCGTTCTTATCAGCACCAACTCTGTCGATTACATCTTTTTCTTTCAACGCTTTAATGTTTCTTTCAATCGTTCTTGGTTCAACCTTTGCGTATTTTGCCATTTCTTCAATTGTGCTATTTGGGTTGTTTTTTAAAAGTTCTACAATCTTTCTTTGCGTTTTATTTAATTTTACACCGACATTTACACCGACATTTTTATCGTTTGCACCGACATTTTCAGTTTCTTTTTCATCAAAAATATTCTTAATGTGTAAATAGCGATTTTTCAGTTCGTTAGATTCATTCAAAAGTAAGTTCCTGATAAATTTTTCAAGATACACTGTTGTCTCATGAACATTCTCTTTCAGGTTGTTGTAATTCGCTCTCACAAGTGCATTTCTGAAATACCATGCATTCTCTGCAAATATATCATTTGTGGCATCATATCCTAACGAGCGCAGATATTTAATAAAGAAAACTGCTGTTGTTCTTGTATTGCCTTCACCGAATATATGAATTTGCCAAAGTCTTGATATGAAAAATGCTAAATGTTCAATTATCTCATCCTGAGAAAGTCCTTTATAGCTGAACTTTTTTTCCTGTTCAAAATCGTATTCAAGAGTCTGACGAAGTTCTGCTGCATTTCCATAGAGAACTGTAGCTCCGTCAAGCACCCATTCTTTTTTGGTTATGTTATAATCACGAATCTTTCCTGCATGCTTATAAATGCCTGAAAATAATTTTTTGTGAATTCCGATGTATTCACTCGGTGAAAAGGTAAAGGCTTTCTCTGAAAGAATAGCTGCGATGCGAACGGAAACTTTATCAGCTTCTTCTGTTCTGTTATCCTCTTCTTTTTTGGGGATTGATTCATAATAGCTGTTAATTCTTTTTTCTGCATCTTCCATTGAAATATAGCCTTCAATGTTTTCAATAGCAGTCTTAACAAGATGCTCTGACGGTTCAAGTCCGTCAACCGCCTGAAGACCAATCGCAGTACTCCAAGCATAGCCTTTATCTCTTTTATTTGGTTCTGATTGTTTTATATATTCTTTAAAAGGATCTTGATACATATTTGGTTTCCTCCTTTTACTATAGCCTATAAATCATTTCTAAATGATATAGTAAATTTTGCTTCATATCCTTCGATTTTCTCACATTCTACACACATTATTTGTCCGCTTTTAAATCCGTAAATACTTTCATAAAATATATCTATATAATAACGATCATTTTCGCCGTCTATTCTGTTCCCAACAAACATTGGTAGTCTGTATAAGAATTTACATTCTTCATTAACTATAACAATTGGTTCAAACTTGTTAACCATTTCTATACCGACTTCATCATAACATTGTATTTTTATCTGTCTTGCTGGTCCTTCTCCGACATTTTTAAGTGATATGTTAAAGTAAAGTTCTGCTTCAGGATCTCTTTCATCATGTGTTATTACTGTTGTTGTCCAAACATTGTTCTTTTCTGTCATTCGCACATTTTCATAGTTTTCCAGAAAAAATGTGTTTGCTTGAAATTCTATGTTTTTCAAAGTAAATACGGGCACCTTTTCGTATCTATGTTCCATATCAAATACTTTTAGGCTAAATTTTCTTATCTTTTCATTTTGAATAAGTGCAACAATTCCTAATACAGTGGCTCCTAAAAAGGATAATATAGAGCCATAAAAACTTAGCATATCTGACGCATTCCATAAAGTTACATAACCTTTGCCCAATTTATACGATTCGTTTATTATGAACGGTATGGAGATAAAAACAGCAATTATGAGCATTGCTATAAGCCATATCCACCATCGCTTATACCACTTTTTATGCATTGCAAAAAATCTTCTGAAAAAACCTCTAACTTTGTACACAATTGACTCCTTCAATCTCAATTTCAAAATGTCGCATAAGTCTTGCATTTATCTGTTCTCGTTCTAAAAACTTTTTAATATCTTCTTCGCAGGCAAGGTCAATTCTCATAGCATCAAAATA
The DNA here is from genome assembly GCA_045604605.1 of Acutalibacteraceae bacterium. Classification (GTDB taxonomy): domain Bacteria; phylum Bacillota; class Clostridia; order Oscillospirales; family Acutalibacteraceae; genus DTU089. Next base: position 2,485 of record JAZUOL010000034.1, read on the forward strand.
TATGCTTTCTTCTTTTTGCATTAAATTGTTCTTTGCTTCGCCGAGCTTGCGAGAGAGAATAAGTCTTGCCATTCTGTCACTTGATTCTGCTTCAAGCTGCTTTTCAACATCTGATATTGCAGTTCTCAAATCCTGCAGAGTGTGTTCAAGTGCATTTTTATCTGTTGTTGCTTTTAGTTTCATTCTGTCAATTTCCTCAGCTTGAGCAGAATTGCTATCCTGAATTGATTGTTCTATGAACTCATCAAGCGGTACAAGTCTGTCCATTTTACCGGGAGAATGACTTTTAAGCCAACAAGCGTGTTTTCTACCTGATTCTTCATAATCTGCTACGGGATATGATAGGATTTTCAAGCACTCATCATTTGTAAGTTGTTTACCGCTTTCGGTTACTCCGCAAAGGAGATTGAAAACCTTTCCGGTAAATCTATTACCTGCAAGAATATCTACTGTGTAGAAAGCTATCTTGCACGGCTCCGTGATACCTTCAACGGTTAGTTTTCCTGTATCGCTGCACTCGACGTTATTGAGTATGCCTTTTGCAAGCGGAGAAATAAGAGCGATTTTCTTAAACTCTTTTAATGCTTTGTATCTTTTGTTTTGTCCTCCGGTCCAATAGTAGAAAAGGAACGGAAGCTCTGTGTAGTCTGTTGCCTTTACGGTTTTATCTTCTTCGTTTATAACGAAATAACAATCTGTGTGATTCTCGTTGTATTCTTTGAAGAAATATTTTACAAGCTCCCACAAGTCTGAATTGACTTTCTCAATTCTTTCATCTGCATACTTCGGTGTGATTTTCACCTTTTTTGCAAGCTCACTTGTAAAGGTGGTAAACAGAACTTGTTCGGCTGATTCTACATCCCGTCTGTTTTCTTCTTCATATTGTAAGAGTGTTTCTTCGTATTCTGCATCTATCTGTGCTTTTGTTCGTGTTTGGAACTCTTTTAAGGTTTTTGTAAGATTATCTGTAAAACCACCCAAGATTGCATCTGTCTGACCAAACACACCGTCTGCCACAAGCATTCGCTTATTTACAAGCTCAAGTTTTCTGACATCTGCCATATTGCTTTTATTTATGAAGTTCAGAACAATAACATCATTCTGCTGATTAAGTCTGTGGCATCGGTCTATTCGTTGTTCCATTTTTAAGGTGTTATATAGCAAATCATAGTTTATAACGAGCGAAGCTTCTTCAAGGTTAAAACCTCTTGCACCGTTGTCGGTAGATATGATAATCTCTCCGTCTGTCTTAAACCCGGATATTTCTATGTAATCCTTTGAGCCATTGTAAATGTATGTTTTATAGCTATCTTTCAAGGCATCATACAAATACTGTTGTGTTTCTCTTTTTTCGGTGAATATAACTGCTTTTTTATTTGCTCCGGCTTTCTTTAACAGCTTGAAGCATTGTTCCAAAGCCTTTATAAGCAATTTCAGTTTTTCATCAGTTTCTATATCATCGCAAGCAGTAAGCATTGCCTTAAATTCGTCAAGCTCTTGCTCACCGCCGTTTGTTTTCTCAAGTCGCTTTATAATTCCTTCAATAGCTTTCCTTATTGCAGGGGTTGACGAACCTTGCAGGTCGAATAGCATAAGTGCAAGATCGTATGGCTTCATTTCGGGGAAGGCTATCTTTTGAGGTTTATCTATGTATGCTTTTAATAGGTCATATAGTTTTTGCTCTTTGTCTGATTGTTCAAATTCGCAAGTGATAACTTTTCTTTCAGGAATTTTTGCATAATGTCTTGCTTGACTTCTGAGAGTTCTGAAACAATACTTGCTCACAAGTTCTGCAAGCTCCGGATAGTTTTCAGGCTTCCTGAAATATCTTGACATATACTCTTGCTCGGAAGGGAGTATGGTTTCATCTATGAAATACATAAGTCCGTATAAATCAAGAATATTCTTTTCGATTGGTGTTCCGGTTAAGAGTAGTTTAAATGAGTCTTTGGCAATTCTCTTTAATATTTTTGCCTGCTTATTATCTTCCTTATGAACAGAGGATAACATACTCGCTTCTTCAAACACGGTTAAATCCCATGCAGTTTTTTCGATTAGCTCACTATACTGTGATGCGAAATCGTATGTAGTTAGAACTACTGCATCCTGTTCAAAGGTTTCTTCGTTTGTTTTTAGTTGTTCTGCATTTGCGATTGTGATAAACGGAATGGAATACTTGTTTTCAATAAGCTTTTCCCATTGAACAAGCAAATCACTATTGGGAACTACAATTAAGATTCTCGTTTTGCCTTCATACCATTTCTGCGTAACAACAAGCATAGCTTCAGTTGACTTTCCAAGCCCACTTTCATCCATCAAAACTACACCCTTTGTATAAGGCGAGCGTGTTGCAAAAAGTGCTGCGCCGACCTGATAAGGGTACACCTTTATATCTGATGAGGCAAAAGTCGGAATGAACTTATCGTCATCTTGCAAACTGTCAAGTATTCTTGCTGTGTAGTATGCATGAAACGGTGTTGCGGTCATAAGAATCTCCTTTCTGTAATTTTATCAGAATAACTGTACAAAAAGCCGTACACTTATTCGTCAACAAGCTCCATAATATCATCAAGATTACATTCAAGTGCTTTGCAGATTCGAACGAGAACATCTGTGGTTACATTCTCACCCTTGTTCATTTTCGCAAGAGTGTAATTACTCACATTGGCTTTTTCTGCAAGTTCCTTTTTCATCATATCTTTATCAATTAAGAGTTTCCAAAGTTTCTTGTATGATACTGCCATTTTTGTCACCTCTCTGTTATATAGTTTTACATAATAAATTATATCATATAATTATAAACATTACAATAGTTTGGGCAAACATTGTTAAGAAAAACAAAAATTAAATTAGCGAAAACAAAATTTCACCAAAACATCTGACTCAATTGTAATCCGAAAAGTCGCATTTGTAAAACGAAATGCGACTTTTGTAATCGAAACGCAAGTTTGTAATCTGAAATGCACGATTTGTAAG
>JAZUOL010000035.1:0-2662 GCA_045604605.1 Acutalibacteraceae bacterium
GCTCACAGAACGACATGGCTACGATCCGACTTAAAATATACAAAAACAGAAGCAAAAGTTCTTGATACCGCTTTAATTCTTCATATGGAGCACGGTGGCGGTAACAACTCAACCTTTACAACACGTGTAGTAACGTCTTCAGGCTCAGATACATATTCAACTATTGCGGCGGCAATGTCATCACTTAAAGGTCCTAAGCATGGTGGTGCTAACTTTAAGGTTATGGAAATGATTGATGATATCAAAACTAATGTTCCTGATTTTGATGATAAAGAAAATTTAAGCGCGTATCTTTTAAAGATTATTGATAAGCAGGCTTTTGATAAAAAGGGGCTTGTTTATGGTATGGGTCACGCTGTATATTCACTTTCTGACCCTCGAGAAAAAGTTTTCAGAAGCTATGTTGAGGATCTGGCAAGGGAAAAGGGCAGAGAAAGAGATTTAATGCTCTATGAAAATATTGAAGAACTTGCACCAATTCTTATCGCACAGAAAAGAAAAATCTATAAGGGTGTAAGTCCTAACGTGGACTTCTACAGCGGATTTGTTTATGATATGCTCGGTATTCCTCAGGAGCTTTATACAGCAATGTTTGCAATTGCACGTATTGTTGGTTGGAGTGCTCACAGAATTGAAGAGCTTATCTGCGTTGATAAAATAATCCGCCCCGCCTATAAGAGTATTATGGAAGAAAAAGATGTATAATTTTTCTTGTTGATTTTTGCTTTCTTATAATATATAATACCTTTGGTGGAAACAAAACTGATTTAAGAGGTGAAAATAATGAAAAAAGTTATTTGTAAAGTAGAATACGATACTGCAACTGCAGAACTCGTAAAAAAGAATACCTTTGGCGTATTCGGTGACCCTGCAGGTTATGAAGAAAGCCTTTATAAAACTGCAGACGGTAAATTCTTCCTTTATGTTAACGGCGGTGAGGATTCACCCTATAAAGAAGAAAACATCAAGAGAATGTCCGCTGCAAAAGCTGAAGAATGGCTTGCAAAATAATTTTAGTTTGTTCAAAAGAATGGTGATTGAATCGGTTTTGGTTGAATCACTTTCTTTTTTGCACAACTAATTGTATGTAGCTTTGTTTAAAACGCTAAAATTTTAAAGAATTGTAAATTTTTGTGAAGTATTTGTCTCTATTTGTCATATACAAGTGAGGGCGAAAAACCTCAAATATATATGAAAAATGTGGCAAATATGAAAAAAGTACGGAAAATAATCGCAATACTGCTGAAATAACTCTTATGAGCGTTATTTCAGCAGCACCCCCTGTTTTAGCCAACTGAGGTGACAGAACTACCTAAAATGCTGAAACGATTTCTGAAACATCTGAAACTGCATAAACAGAAAATGCGAATCAATCAGGGGACGATTCTGTGATTGAGCCATAAACCCTTGTAAATCAAGTTTTTTCAGCTTTTAAAAACTTAAAGTCAGGGGCGGTTTTTGGTTGTGAAAATCGTCAATCACAGAACCGTCCCCTGATTTTGCATCAAGTTATGTTTATTTTTAAGAGGTGTTTATGTTGAAAACTCGAACAAACATTAAAGTTATTTATGGTTTGTTTATTGTTTTGGGATGGATGTTTATCTATAATATATATTCATATCAAATTCACGACATTTTTTGTGGAAATATAGTTGAGGCAGTATACATTTTTAATACATATGATATTGGGTTGATTGCATTATGTATTTATACTATGTTTATTATGTTTGTAAATATAAATGTTCAAAACAAAATTTTTAAATATTTGAATTTTAAAAAAAGTATAACTTGGCTAATTATCGCAATAATTTCTATATCTCTATCTTTTTTATTTGTTCAACAAGGGGATGTGTTTACTAAAGAAAATAAACTTGAGAGAATCAGTTTTAACAATATCAATTATAGTAACAGAATTGATAATGCAACACATGTGAAAGTGGTCTTATTATATTATGGCGATAGTACAGTGCCTTGGGAAGGTGTACAACTACAATATTATGTTGATTTCGATGAATTTTCGTGTTGTTTTAAAAGTTCCGCAGATCCTAGATATTGGAAAACAATATCAACAATTGATGAAATTGTTTTACAAAATAGCATTCCGAAGGAAATCATAGGTGCCGAGTATTTACCTACACTTAAAAATTTTCCATGGATAGATCAAAAACTTAACTTTTCGTTTGGTACATACTCAAATTATGATTTGGTTTTTAAAATAATGACATCTGAAAGTGCGGACCAATCAGGAACCAATCAGGGGACGGTTCTATGATTGAGCCGTAAACCCTTGTAAATCAAGCCTTTTCGCCATTTTAAAACTTAATGTCAGGGGCGGTTTTTGGTTGTGAAAATCGTCAATCACAGAACCGTCCCCTGATTTTGTATCTGGATGAAATCCGCTGAGGTTACAGATGCAGTTATCGAAGCTATGGAAAGCGGTAAATATGACTTCATCCGTTGCAACTATCCTAATGGCGATATGGTTGGCCATACAGGTAACCTTGATGCAACAATCACAGCTGTTGAAGCAGTTGACCTTGGTCTTGCAAGAGTTCTTAAGGTTGCAGATAAATGTGGTGTAACAGTTCTTATTACTGCTGACCACGGTAACGCTGACGAAATGCTTGAAAAGGACAAAAAGGGTAACATTGCTCCCAGAACT
>JAZUOL010000036.1:0-13328 GCA_045604605.1 Acutalibacteraceae bacterium
ACATATATAAGATGTGTCTTGAAGGTCTTGGACCAACCAAAATTGCAAAGCACTTAACAAAGGAAAGGATTTTGATACCAACTGCGTATTGGATTTCAATGGGTAAAGCTGTTTCAAACAAGAATATTACCGATCCGTACAGATGGGTAACGGAAACAATTAAAAACATATTGGCGAATCGTCAATATACAGGGTGCACAGTAAATTTTAAATCTACAATTTTGAGTTACAAGGTTCATAAAAAGATTGAAAATGACGAAAGCAAGTGGCAAATCATTCCGAACACTCAAGAAGCTATTATTGATGAAGATACCTTTAACAGAGTTCAGGAGTTAAGAAATAGCCGAAGAAGAAATAGTGCTACGGGCAGAACAAGTCTTTTTTCAGGTCTTACATACTGTGCAGATTGTGGTTCAAAGCTTTACTTTTGTGCATCTAAAAGCATACCTGAAGATAAAGAATTCTTCCGTTGTTCTGCATATAAAGACAATACCGGGAGTTGCACCATTCACTTTATCCGAAATGTGGTACTTGAAGAGATAGTTCTTGAAACAATACAAAAAGTAGCAGAATATATTTCGCAGTTTGAACCCGTATTTCTTTACTTGTTTGCAAAAAAGCATAAATTAACCAAAGCAAAAGATTTAAAAAATGCTAAATTCAAACTTGAACAATCGAAAGCAAGAGTTGATGAAATTGATCGTGTGCTTACAAAATTATACGAAGATAATGCACTTGGCAAAATCACCGACGAACGTTTTGAAAGGTTATCTGCTACCTACGAAAAGGAACAACGAGAGCTTGCCGATTGTATAATCGAATCCGAAACTGAAATCACCGCAGCAGAACAAGATAATGTTGATTTGAAACACTTTTTGAAAACCATCAGAGCTTGTACTGATTTGAAGGAACTGACACCCGAAATTGTAAATACTCTTATAAAGAGAATCAATGTTCACAATGCGGAAAAAGTAGATGGACATAAAAAAGTTAAAATTGATATTGAATTTATTGCGGTTGGTTTGATAAGCATACCTGATGAAAAAGAATTGCTAACTTTAATGGAAGAAATACGAAATGAAAAAGTTGCGTAAAATGGGCAGAAGCGGTGCAACCGCAATAGTTACACCGCTTATTTTTTTAATGTCCTTAGCAACCCGACGCTTTTGTGAGTAATATTTGTTACCCTTAAAAACCATCTAAACTGCTTACCGTTTTAACTGCTTACCATTTTTACAATGCAATTTTAGCATATGTAAATTCTAATTGGTATGGGTGGAGTTAAAATTGAGGGTATAAATTTTTTTGTTTTGAAAAAATTGTTTGTTTCCCGTAAAAAAATACAACAAGCAGGTATAAATGCACATACCTATCCTAATGAAAGGCATACGCCAATACCTGCTTAACTGCTTACCGTCTTAACTGCTTACCATTTTTACACACATATTTTACCATATCATTTTTCCGCCTTACAAGACCAGGAGAAAAATTTAGGGGTATTTTTGAGAAATTATTTTAAGAAAATGTGTGTTTTCTGCAAGTTAATACGTAACCGGTACTCCGATAATTGTTTTGTTTTCCTGCAAAAAGATAAAAAGCAGGCATAAATGCACACACCTATCCTAAGAAAAGGCATATGCCAATACCTGCTTTACTGCTTACCATTTTAACTGCTTACCATTTTTACGAGTTTATTTTAACATAGAAAAATCAATGTTGCAATGGCAGGAGTTAAAAAAGTGGGTGGCAAAATTTTTATAATCAGAATTCTTAAAAGCAATTTGCGATTTATATACACAGATGAATATAATTCCATCTAAATTTTTTCGCCGAAATCGGCGTTTTTATAACATAGCGTAATGCACCGATCATTCTTCCCTTAAACTTAAAAATAGGAACAAAACTATTGTAAATTTTCTCGCCGTTCCTTGACAATGTTCCCGAAAAGGTTTATAATATATTATGTGATATTGTATTTATTTGAGGAGGCAACTCTAATGGAATATATTAAGGTATCAAAAGCTGCTGAAAAATGGGGTATTTCCCCTCGTCGCGTGCGTACCTTGTGTGCAGAGGGCAAGGTGGAGGGCGTTATACGTAAGGGAAAGCTCTATATGATTCCCGAAACAGCAGTAAAGCCTATGGACGGCAGATTGTCAAAAACTAATATAATTGCAGAAATAGAATACAAAAAAGAACGCCTTAACGCAATGCGTCCTCTTACCCAGGGTGAGTTAAACCGTCTTCGTCAAGAGTTTATGATAGAGTTTACCTATAACTCAAATGCTATTGAGGGAAACACGCTGACGCTTAAGGAAACGGCAATGGTTCTTGAAGGAATGACGGTTGACCAAAAGCCGTTAAAGGATCATCTTGAAGCAGTCGGCCACCGTGACGCCTTTCTGTATGTCACGGACATTGCTACGAAGGATGTTCCGTTAAATGAGTCAGCCATAAAAAACATCCACTCCCTAGTACTAATGAATCAGCCAGAGGATAAAGGTGTGTATCGCCGTATCCCCGTGCGTATTATGGGGGCTTTCACAGAGCCGGTGCAGCCATATTTGATTGAACCCAAGATGATCGAACTGCTCTCTAAAAACGAAGAACGCAAAGCAGAAATGAGTACCATTGAGCGTATTGCATTGTTCCACCTTGAATTTGAGGGAATCCACCCCTTTGTGGACGGCAACGGCAGAACCGGCCGCTTGATTATGAATCTTGAGCTAATAAGAAACGGTTATCCGGCAATCAACGTAAAGTTCGCCGACCGCAAGCGATATTATAACGCATTTGATTCATTTTACAGAGATAACGATCCCGAACCGATGATAAATCTTGTTGCTGAGTATGTCAGCGAGAGATATGATGATTATTTTAGGGTTTTGGATAATGAGCAACAAGGAGCAAATTTGACATAAAAATTGTATTTATCACTATTGGCTCCTCTTCACACACTTACCTCTGAATTGCAATAAGGAGCTAAAAGGAATTTATCTGCAGAGGATTAGTTAATAAGAATTTACAACATATTTTAAAACATATAAAAGAGGGTTATAACTATGTCAAAACTTAATGTTGACCAGAAAACGATAAAAGATTTATTTCAAAGCAAAAAGGCAGACTTTTTGATTCCTGACTATCAAAGACCTTATGCGTGGGGAGAAAATGAGTGCAGAACGCTTTGGGATGATATATTCTCCTTTGCCATCCCCGATGAAGGAAGAACAGATTTTGACAGTAGCAGCGAATATTTTCTCGGTCCCATCGTAACGTTCAAAAATGAAGATGACAAGATGGAAGTTATTGACGGACAGCAGAGATTGACTACTCTAATGTTGCTGCTACGTGCGTTTTATTCCAAATTTGCTCATATGCAGGATAAGGCCTCGGTATCTACAAAACAGAATATTGAAAAATGCATTTGGAAAACGGATGAGTTCGGCGAACCAGATATGGCACAGTTAAAAATTGATTCAGAAGTTGCAACGGATAACGACAAAGATGAATTTCTCAATATACTCAAGACAGGTGTCGCAGGCAAAGAAATGAAAAGCAGATATGCTTATAATTTCAGATTCTTTCAGGAATGTATTGATGATTTCCTTTCAAAGTATCCTACATATTTTGCCTATCTTCCCACTCGCATTATGAACAACTGTATTTTACTGCCTATCGAAGCAGAATCCCAAGATACTGCATTGCGTATCTTCTCTACCTTGAATGACAGAGGTAAACCCTTATCCGATGCCGATATTTTTAAGGCACAGTTTTATAAATACTTTTCCAAACTTGGTAAAAAGGATGAGTTTATCAAGGAGTGGAAAAACCTCGAAGAGTTATGTGAAAGAATTTTTCACCCGATTTCAGGAACCCCAATGGACGAGCTTTTCACAAGATATATGTACTTTGTTCGTGCTAAAATGGGTATTGTTTCTTCCACAACCGAAGCTTTGAGAAAATTCTATGAGAGAAACGCTTACGCTTTACTTAAAGATGAGAAAACACTCGAAGATCTAGTAACACTTGCTGAGTTCTGGGAGGATGTATCAAATCAGGATACTCACAGATTCTCCGATAAAGTATTAAAGCGTTTGTTCGTGTTAAATTACGCTCCCAATGGTATGTGGACATACTTCGTTTCAGTGTACTTCATGCAGAAGAAAGCCGCTGATGGTACACTTGATGATGACGATTTCTATTTGTTTCTTCAGAAAATTACAGGATTTATTTGGACATACGCCGTAAGCAATCCCGGTGTTAATGCTTTGAGAACACCCGTATATGCAGAAATGGTCAATATTGTAACAGATAAGCCTGTTGAATTTGCAAAATACAAATTCTCCGCAGATACAGTTAGAAGTATGTTTGACAATTTCAGCTTTAACAATGGACGTCCGATTACAAAAGCAATGATTACATGGTGGGCATTCCAGGACAATAAACAACCCTTATTATCGCTTGAAACAGTATTTGAGATAGAACACATATATGCACGAAACAGACACGAAAAAGAAGGTACGCTTACAAATCCTGCAAACGTTGAATCATTAGGTAATAAAGCACTTCTTGAAAAGCGTATTAATATCCGTGCATCTGATTATCGTTTTGATGATAAGAAAAAGTATTATCAAGGATTCACAAATACAAAAGGACAAGCCAAAGACGGCACAGCTATTTTAGAACTGCTTTCTCTTACTTCAACATCGACTGATTTTACAGAGAATGATATACTCTTCCGTTATAATACTATGATGGAGGCCTTTATAAAGTATTTGGATGATAATGATTTGATTCAGAAATAAGACTACAGTTTTTAACAAGATTACATTAAGTTAGCGGAGGTACAATAACTGATTATTTGAAAGTATATGAAAATTCAAAGAAAATAGTTTCATAAGCGTTCAGGGCCGTAGCAAAGCAACAATGTAATTGATGAAATATTTGAATGACAGGAAGTGAATACATATATGCTAAAAGGAAAAATCACACCAGCGCTGTGTATTAATTTAGAGGATTACGAAGCAAAACTTGAGCAATTAAATACTCTCGTTCAAAAGATGGCTACTATTGATTGGAAAGTTGAAAGCGCTGTACAGTTTTGCAAAGATCAGGGAATGCAAATTGAAAATCATATGATACCTCGTTTTTCAACTTTACAGACTCTATATAATGATTTAAATACTTTCAATTATAAGAGTATAAAAGATAAAATCGCTATTTGCAAAAAGCAGATAGAAGAGTTAAAACGCGTAAAATTCGATTCTTATAATGACCCTTATAAGAATCATATTAATAACATATTATCGGACAAAAACAAACAATTGGATACTTTTTGGAGAATATCAGTCGACACAAAACGGGACGGCAATTATTTGAAAAGCGTTATAACTCAACTATTGCAATTGGATAAATCGTTAGCCCCCGATGTGGACGACCTCTTTGAACACTTTAAGTATGGTAATAAAAACTATGTAATCTTTGGTAAAAACGGAGCGGGAAAAACAACGTTGTTAAGACAGATTTCGGATAACATGTTCAGAAATGCCATAGTTGTTCCCGCAAACAGGACAGTAATGCAATCTTCTGGGAGTTATATTGGATTGCACACAAATTACACTCTCAATCAAATGCTTCAAGACGATACTTCTTTAACATATTTAACAAGAGAGGTAAATAATCAAACTTTAGATTCTTATGAAACTGGAACAAGCAAAAATAATGTTTTAAGAACCAGATTTTATGAGATTTTTTCCACATTGGGTTTAGATAGAGAGATAGTTGCAGTTAGAGAATCCCTGTTTTTGAAAGGGGCTCAAATAACTACATATCCTATTGATAATGCCAGTGATGGGGAAAAAAGTATCGCTTACTTAATAATGGCAGCTTTGTTAGCTCCAGAGGATTCTTTTATATTCATTGATGAACCCGAAAGGCACTTGAACGGAGCATTGATGAGAAATCTGTTCGACAAATTGGAGACTGAACGCCCCGATTTGAGATTTATTTACTTGACACACAACATTGATTTTGTTGAAAGCAGAAAAAATGTAGCGCTTATTTACCTCGAAAAATCTGAAGCTTATAAAAAATGGAAATTCAAAAAAATTGAAGATTATTCCGACATTAGCTTGGATGTTATTTTGGGCATTGAAGGCACAAAAAAAGATATAATATTTTGCGAAGGTACACGTGGTTCCATTGATTGCAAAGTATTAGAATGCTTATTCCCGGAATATGAAATACAACCAGTAAGTTCGTGTGAACAAGTTAAAATGAATACGAGAGGCATTAACGGAAAAGAGCCGTTGTTTAGGCGTAAAGCATTCGGCTTGATCGACGAGGATTATATGCAAAGAGCAGAAATTGACTCTCTTAAAAATGACCATGTTTTTTCAATTGGATACAATGAATGGGAAAATTTCATAATTAGGTCAGAGATATTAGAGTACATTAACACCTCGCATTTAAATAAGGATTTGACTCAGGTAAAAAGCGAAATAATTAAGCACATCAAAGAGTCTGGAAAAAATGCTATTTTAAGCGATTTTATTACTAAACGATATACCAAAATGCTTTATGCAGCAAAATTGACTTATTCTAAAAATTTAGAAGCTCAATTAAATGCTATAAACAGCAAAAATAAATCTGATCTTATGGATGAGGTTCAAAAATTGAGTGATAAAATAGACTCGCTTACCGATTATGATGCGTTGGTTTCTATTGTGCCAGCAAAAATGTTGCTAAAAATGGTTGCTCAAGGTATCGGACTTGCTACGGATGATGACTATGTGGATTTGTTGGTAAAACATTTGAAACAAGACACGGAGTTCAACGCTTTGGTTAAGAATTTGCTGAATATTGATTTTGGCACAATTTAATTTCTGGCAGAAGGTCTGGCAATGACAAAGCCACAATTTCTTTAATACTGTCTTGATACATACGGCACTTCGCCGGGCTATCGTTTGACGAGATTTTGAAAGGTGAATGATATGTGTAAGTCGTTACAACTCACTTTATGCGATACACAAGGTCAATTGTTTGAACTTGCAGCAGAGCGAGGATATAGCAGTGAAACCTTCATCAAGGTGTATATGACCACTCAGGTGTCAGCGGATATGGATAAAGAGTTCCACCACGTACAATGGGCAGGCAAAGCGTATATCCTTTCGCGTATGGAGGATGAGCTTGGTGAGAAGCTTACAAAAAACGGTGTATTCTACGATAAGGAAGTACTTTATTGGATAGGATACATTTACCGCTATTGGAACTTTTATACTGGTGAAAGTAGCAAAGAAATCTATAAACAGGCTCCGGCTAAGACTATGAATGTTGTTTATCATATGTACCATACCATGAGTCCCGAAATGGCGATTGATAGGTTGAGGGAAAGATAATCGTATCTGTAAATGCTAATAACGGTTATAAAAAATAGGTTCTTATTATCACTTAAGCGATTAAATGAAAATAACGAATGAAATTTTTTGCTCTTATTTCAACTTAAGAAAAAAATGAAATAGGAACTTTGAAGATCATTGTGTACAATAATAAGTGAATACGTTTTTCTGGTAGATTTGTCCGAAACAGCATTTTGTTTTTGAGATATTCCATACCGTCAGTTCTTAATATCGGGGAACTGCCTATTTTGTAAACAAAAAGCAAGAAATTTCATAGTTTTGAACTTGAAACCATAATTCAAGACATACCAAAATGGAAGTTCTTAATTGTATTTCTCCGATAATATTTGGACGATACACTTTCTCGCACTAATCTATTTAATGGTAGAGCAAATATCTCGCACTAAGTTTTCTCCAACGCTCTATTGCTACTTCATTGCTATTACAACGCACTACCTCAATACAACTGTATAAATGCCTCCGCAATTCCTCCAAGGAATTATTCCTACAAGGGATTATTCCTACAAGGGAGAAGCGGAGGTTTCTTTTTCTCTTTCGGGTTGACGTTCTAGCAAAAGAAACAACAATTCCTGCAAGTTTACACAAGCTATTCCTGCAAGATTCTCAACGCCTAATAAACCACATAATTTCGCTTGAAAAACACTCCACAGCGTCACCTCCCACCCTAGGGTGCTGCTGACCATATTTTCGTTGGTTTTGTATGTGCTGAAAAGCCCCGTGTTTCAAGGCTTTTCGCACTATTTAGGGGTGACGCTTTCCACTAATTTTTTGCTGATGTAAAAAATTGATTTTTCAACTCAACAGCGCCACCTCTAAATATACATAAAAGTGCTGAAATAACGTATCTCAATACTTACAAATCCTTTGAACGTTGACTTTCACCGTAATATTAAATATTAGATAACAAATATTAGATAACGATAATAGTTTTTAAGATTTTTTGCGTAACTTTTATGTAAAAATAATTCCCGCAAAGAGAAAGTGGAAATAATATGATGCAAGTAATAATTTTATAATCTGTAACGTTTATCGGAAAGTTAACTTGTTAACTTAACAAATTAAGTTAACAATATCATGCTTGATATTATAATGTCATTTGTCTTATAGATGTTCATTTTATTTTCCTCCAAATAATAAAGCAGACTGTAGTTTTACAATCTGCTTTGGGTTTGTATTCGATTATGATTTAGAAATCCGATTCAACGATACTCGCTTCAATTACATGTGCTTCAGATGTTCTGAGAACAGCCTGCTCAAACAATTCTTTGTTATCGTGCAACACTGTATATTACCTCACTTTCAACTAAATTTCGCATAACCTTATCGGGAAACGCAGGAGCATATCCGGTTATGTCCTTTCGTGTTATTTTGTTTTTGCCAATGAAATCGGTTATAATAGCTCTACCCATATCGTCAATATCATCAGCAGATAATGTATTCATAAGCTCAAGGAAGCTGAGGACTGCGACATTGTTTTCGGTTATATCAACACGACTGCGGCGAAGCCTTACTTTTTGCCGTCCAACATCTATGTCACGTACTCTTGTTGACTCGTTATTGGTATAAACTTCAAGGACATTGGGCGTTTGTGTCGAAAGACCGAGTTGATTCATTAAGCTTTGTCCGCCGTAATAACCGTATACCTTTTTTCCCTGACGAATATATCGCTTTTCAATTACTTTCCTTGGATTTATTATGCTTGGACCGAGAACGGTCTTTGTGGGGATATAGTAAACACCTTTATCAAAACGGATAATTGATTCGGCAGCACAAAGCTTATTAAGTTCTTTGTATAACCACGCACGTGAATATGACTCATACGAGATTTCTTCAATCATAATCGGTTCATTATAGCCGAATTGATCTAACATTTTCTGGAACAGAGACATTGTATCCGCCTCCTTCTGTTGTAGTATGATCTTTCTTTGATGTCATTATACTACTTTCTACACGCTTTGTAAATAACAGTCTACAACTTGTTTGTAAATCTTTTTTATTCGATTGATGAAGTTGGATTATCAACTCACTATATCATTGACACTTCTTTCGACAATCTCATCATATCTTATATACAACACCTCACTCTTAATTTCCTCCAAGGTTTTGTTCCTGCAAGGGAAAAGCGGAGTCTTCTTTTTGTCTTTGAAGGCAAATTATGTACAAGATTCAAGTTAATTTCCGACAAAAAGCCCAAACGAGATTTGCGTAAAACACGCACTCGTTTGGGCTTAATTTATAATTGTTGAGAGATACTTTGCAGTATTTAAAACTACTGTTATTGATTAACCTTGAATTTGTTCCAATCGGTTGCAACGTGCATTTCAAGACCGTTATCAAGAGCTTTGAAATGCTCCATACCACAATGTATCTTTAATTGTTCAGGTGTCTTTAAGTTAAAGAGCGAAGTTGTACCTTTTGTTTCGATGATAAAGTAAAGCTTTTGTTCGCCGTTCTTTTCCCAAAGTACCGCCCAATCCGGGTTATATGTTCCGATTGGTGTGTCAATTTTGAATCTGTCAGGAATTTTGAAGAACATCTTTACATCAGGATCGTTGTCAAGTGCAAGTGCAAAAGGTTTTTCAACAGTTGAACTGTCATAGATAATATGGTCATAGACACTATGTTCAACCTTAACTGCGTTCTTATCAAGGTTTGCTACAAGCTCACTTGAATCAAAGATTTCTTGTGCATAGTATTCTTTTCCGTCAAGCTTCACATATTTAATTCCGTCAATAGCAAGTGCGTGACGGTTGTTTTTGATAATCTGCAGGCATTGTTCCATAAAGCTCTGCGGATTATTTAAGAAGTCTTGTGCTCTGCCGCTTTTCATAATGATTTCAGCAACAGTTGATTTCTTAATCAGAGTTTCTTCGCTGATAATACCGAGAATATAAGGAAGTGATGTATATGTATCTTCCAAGTCGGTTGTTCTGAACTCTGTTTCAACATAGTTGACACCTGCGTTCTGAATATCAATATCAGCAGTTTTGGAAATAAGTCTTGCTTTTGGAATTTGCGGCATAGCTTTTAATTCCTTTACACAGTTCTCAACAAGCTTTGGTGTATCAATAACCACTCTGTAAGCGGTTTTCTGCTTGATTTTACCCCATAATTCCATAAACTCAGGGGAAAGCATTACCTGCTTGTTAAGACGGACAATAACCTCTTTAGAATCGTCACGGATAGGCACTCTGTTGTCGGCTTTCTTAACGATGCTTTCAAGTCTTTCTCTTGCTGCTTCAAATTTCTTCGGAAGGTCAAGAGTTCCGTTTAAGAGAGCTTCTTTCATTGTATCTTTAATCTTTCCTGATTTTGATACATAGCCTTTATCCTCAAAGTGTGTTATCAGTTCCTTTGCATCATCATAGGTAACTGTCTTTTCTTCTTCAACTTCTTCTGTATAAGAGGTTCCTGCGATTTCCTCAACATCAACAGTTTCGCTCTTTTCGATAACCTTAATAACTTCCGACTTAACGGCTTCAAGTTCTTTAGGTACGATAACTTCGGTTGTAGCTTTCTGAACATCAACTTTACCGTCACTTGTTACGGCTCCGCTTGTCTTTAATGCTTCTACAACTGTCTGTGCCTGTTCTTTAGTAATAGTCTTTTCAACAGTTTTAGTTTCTGTATATGTAAGACCGCTGAACAAGCTAATTTGAAGTGTGCCGAATTTAACTCCGGTTTCTGTTTCGATTTCTTTTTGCAGAGTTTCTGCAAATTCAGCAAAGCTTTCGTTTGCCATTACATGAAGAATGTTTATATTCTTATCTTCAATTCTTTCGCCCGTTTGGTCAACACAAAGTCTTAAACCTCTACCAACCTTCTGTCTGCAGGTAAAGGTATTCTTTTGGTCGATAAGGGTACAAATCTGAAAGACATTCGGATTATCCCAACCCTCTTTAAGAGCAGAGTGAGAGAAGATAAAGCGAAGCGGACAATCATAGCTAAGTAACCATTCCTTGTCTTTCATAATGGTGTTATATGTATCATAGTCGGCGGTTGTATCGCCTTTGGTATCTTTGAATACACCTTTTTTATCCTGAGAAAAGTAACCGTTATGAATTGTGGTTACATCTGCCGGGAACTGTTCTTTTAATGACTCATATTTCGGTGAATTGATAAGCTCTGTATAGCATCTTTCAAACATCTGTGCATAGATGCCTTTTTCACCGTCAGGAGTTCTGTATTTTTTAACTTCGTCAATAAAGAACAGAGAGAGCACCTTAATACCTTTTTCTCTGAAACGAAGTTCTTTATCAAGGTGTGCTTTGATAGTTCTCTTAATCTGTGCTTCTTTGATAATGTTTTCGTCAATGCTTCCGATAGACTTACCGAGCATTACAACCTCTGTATTTGAAAATTCAATACATTCAAAACCGGGAGTACAATCTATGCCGGCAATAGTGTATCCGTCATATAGTTCTCTTTCGCCTGAAACGAGGTATAAATCATCATTCGGTTTAACTGTAATGGTTTTTCTTGATACAGTTCCGTCTTTAGCTTCAACATCAAGCTCAATTTTAGCCTTAAAACCGTTTTCATTTGATACGGAGAGTAATTTCACATAAGGCTTGTTAAAATCGTTTGCAACGGCATTTGAGGACACACAAATCTGTTTTACAAGTCCCATCTGATAAGCATCAACGGGAGTAAGACGGTATAAAAGGTTAATTTTTTCTCTGTGTGTTGCAGAATATCTTAATACGCAGGAAGGATGAAGGGATGCGATAGCTTCCTTTGCCTTGTCGGTATTGTCAACGCTCTGCGGTTCGTCAATGATAACAATAGGATTGGTGTCCTGGATATATCTCATAGCAGTTTCGCCATTGAGTTTATCCTGAGCCTGATTGATGATATTTTCAGCTTTCTTAAAAGCATCAATATTGATAATCATAATCTCTATGTTATTGCTTGTTGCAAACTGTCTTACATCAGAGAGCTTGCTTGAGTTATAGATAAAATATCTGCACGGTGTATTGTCATAGCTATTCTGAAAATGCTCTCCGGTAATCTGCAGAGATTTATATACACCTTCACGGATAGCAACAGAGGGAACTACGATAATGAACTTTGTAAATCCATATCTTTTATTAAGCTCAAAGATAGTCTTTGTGTAAACATAGGTTTTACCCGTACCCGTTTCCATTTCAACGCAGAAGGAACGGTGTATTGCGCCTTCTTCATCGACAATATCACTTGTCATAGGAAGATTGTTTCTTCTCTGTATTTCGTTCATATTTGCAATCAATGCATCATTGGATATGCTGATTACATTTCCAATGCCAAGCTCATTCTGATTGATTAAGTCAATCGCTTCTATATTTGTTATTTCAAAAGTAGAACGCAACTTTTCCTGACCTTTGAATAAATCCGCAACTGAATCTACTGCATCGGTCTGAAATTGTTGGTTTTTAAATTTTAGTTTCATTTTATTTCACCCTTCATTTGCATCTATGGCACCTTTTTCACTTAGTAATATCTGTTTGCATACTTCCGTTGCAGGTATATCCCAATTATATCCGTTTCTCAAAAAGTTTAAGGTGCTAAGAAGAATGTGACAATGCATTAAGCCATCAAAATGAGGTAACCACACATAATGCTCTTCAAAAACTTTAAACTGTAATTTATGTTTAGGAACTTCAACTTTTTCAAATTGACATTTACTGTTTATTTTAAAGTATCGAACAATCCCTTCATTATCAACAGCAACATAATATGGGGTCCATCTGCAATTCATTGACCTGTACTTATGAATAATACATTTATCAGGAAAGTGGAAAGGACAAATACTTCTGTTATCCAGATTCTGTTTAAGTTTCTCAAAATCATCTTGACAAAGCTTAATGTTATCAATTATTAAATTTTTTTCAACTTCGCTAAACCCAGGATTAGCGCCTTCGCAACATTTTC
>JAZUOL010000037.1:0-2737 GCA_045604605.1 Acutalibacteraceae bacterium
GATTTCTACAACAATGAAAGAATTCAATTAAAAACAAAACTGACTCCGATTGAAAAACGAAATCAGTTTGTTGCTTAAAATTTAATATTTTCTACCATATGGTCCTTTTTTGTGCTGTCCGCACAATTTGGGGCAGTTCAAGCCTATAGAACCCCTTTTAAAATACAAAAATCTAAAATTTATAATAAAATTATGTTTTATACTACGAACAAACTTCGCCACTCGACCTACCTTTGTACGCCTTCGGGCAAGCAAAACCAACTCTGAAGCCTTGATTTTGCTCAGTTTGTCCGTTCTGCATCTTTTTTTCCTATCCCCTAAAAAGGGGCTGTAAAAAAACTTACGTTTTTTTACAGCCCCGTTCTGCGCAAAAAGCGCGGTTTTGTGAAATTGACAGATTTAGATGCAGATGGCATTTTCTCTGCTCCGAAGGCGTATGTAGATACGTCGAGTGGGCAGAAATATGACATATGCGCTAAATATGGCGATTTTTAGTATACTTTTCTCTCTGTATATCCTGTATGAAGGATGTCGTGTGCCTTGTGGCTACCGGGTTCACCGAAGAATTCGTCGTAAATTGCTTTAATGTCGGGGTTCTGGTGAGATTTTCTTACAGGAAGATTTTCATCATCGTTGTAAAGACCTGCTGCACGAATTGCTCTTACATCCTCAAAGTTGCGGATTGATGCGGGAACGATGGGCTGACCGCCGCCGTTTACGCAACCACCGGGACAAGCCATAATTTCAATGAAATCATATTTCTTTTCACCGGATTTAACCATCTCAAGAACCTTCTTAGCATTTGCAAGACCTGAAGCAACTGCAACATTAACTGTTACACCATCAAGGTCATAAGAAGCTTCCTTAACACCTTCAACGCCACGAACTGCCTTGAATGTTGCAAGGTCTGTAAGCTCTTTGCCTGTAACAACCTCATAAGCTGTACGAAGAGCAGCTTCCATAACACCACCGGTTGCACCGAAGATTGTACCTGCACCTGAACCAAGTCCGAAGGGTGCGTCAAACTCTGCATCGGGGATTGCTCTGAAGTTGATACCTGCTTTTTTAATCATTCTTGCAAGCTCTCTTACTGTAATTGAAGCATCAATATCAGCAAGACCCTTAACTGCACTGTAATCTGTTCTTTCTGCTTCGAATTTCTTAGCAGTACAGGGCATTACAGAAACAACAAAGATATCTTTGGGGTCGATACCCATTTTTTCTGCATAGAAAGTTTTTGCTACAGAACCGAACATACCCTGAGGTGACTTACAGGAAGAAAGATTCTTAATAAATTCGGGGTAATAGTGTTCGCAATATTTAACCCAACCGGGTGAGCAAGATGTGATAAGAGGAAGGTTTTTGCCTTCTTTGAATCTTGCAAGGAACTCTGTTGCTTCTTCCATAATTGTAAGGTCAGCAGCAAAGTTTGTATCAAATACTCCGTCAAAGCCGAGCATTTTGAGAGCGGAAACCATTTTACCGGTAACAACAGTACCCATTTCATAGCCGAACTCTTCACCAAGACCTACACGAACTGCAGGAGCAGTCTGAACAACAACGTGCTTTGTGGGGTCATTAAGAGCGTCAAATACTTTCTGAGTGTCATCTCTTTCAGCAAGAGCACCTGTGGGACAAGCAGTGATACACTGACCGCAGGAAATACAAGCAACATCACCGAGGTTGTATTCGAAAGCAGAACCGATATGAGTATCAAAGCCACGAGCGTTTGCACCGATAACGGAAACAGCCTGAGTTTTGTCACAAACTGCTACACAACGACGGCAAAGAATACATTTTTCATTGTCGCGATACATATGTGAAGCACTTGCATCAATAGCGTAGTTAACAAACTCACCTGCGAAAGCATTTTCATCAGCGATACCATATTCATGGCAAAGCTTCTGCAATTCACAGCTACCGCTTCTTACACAAGAAAGACATTCTTTCTTATGTGTTGAAAGGATAAGCTCAAGAGTTGTTTTTCTTGCCTCGATAACCTTAGGAGTATTGGTGAAAATCTCCATACCCTCGTTAACGGGGAATACGCAAGCAGCAACAAGGCTTCTTGCACCTTTTACTTCAACAACGCAGATACGGCAAGCACCGATAGCGTTGATTTCTTTAAGATAGCAAAGAGTAGGAATTTCAATACCTACCTGATGAGCAGCTTCAAGAATCGTAGAACCGGCAGGAACCTGATAGTCAAAGCCGTTAATTTTAATATTTACTGCATTTTCCATTTTTAGTTCCTCCTTATTTATTTACTGCTTTAAATTTACAGTTACCGATACATACGCCACATTTTACGCACTTTTCAGCATCAATCTGGAAGGATGCAAGCTTGTGACCGGGAGCGATGTAATCAGTTCTTGTAATAGCGTCAACGGGACAGTTCTTTGCACAGATACCGCAACCGATACATTTTTCTTTATCAATAGAGAATGTAACAAGGTCTTTACAAACACCTGCAGGACATTTCTTATCAACAACGTGAGCAATGTATTCATCTTTAAAACGCTCATATGTAGAAAGAACGGGGTTGGGAGCTGTCTGACCAAGACCGCAAAGAGAGTTATCTTTGATGTAGTGGCAGAGCTTTTCCATTCTGTCAAGGTCTTCCATTGTACCTTTACCGCTTGTGATTTTTTCAAGAATTTCAAGAAGTCTTCTTGTACCAACACGGCAGGGAGTACATTTACCGCAAGACTCGTCAACAGTAAATTTAAGGAAGAAT
>JAZUOL010000038.1:0-5349 GCA_045604605.1 Acutalibacteraceae bacterium
CGCAATGCGCGGTGTGGGCTCAAAATCCTGCGGTCCCGATTTGCCGCAGGAATATGAAATTCCCAAAACATACAAGAATACTTTTACATTCAAATTTTAAGAAATTTCGATGCGGGTTTGTCACCGTATGAAGACAAAAAAGGGAGACGCCTCATCAAGTGGGTGTCTCCGTTTTTTGCTAAATGGAAAGGAATGATAAAATGAACGGCAAGTATGAACTCTATGCAACCGGTACCAAATAGTGAAAAGGAGTTTTTATATATGAAAGCAACAGGAATAGTGAGAAGAATAGAGGAATGTGTTATAATAACACAAAAGTGCAATAAAGCCTTATAAACACTGGGTTTTCAGGCGATTTTTCAAGAAAAATTTTTGACAAAAAACAGCATATTTTGACTTATACATAGCAACAGCGAGGTGAATATTCACCTCGCTGTTGGTTATTCATTCTCACTGATTGCATCAAAAAAGAATTGTGCAAGCGTTTGCCAATCGTTAATGATTTCCGGAGCTTCGTGCCCGAAACGCAGGACTGTTCCTTGTTCGGTTACAAGTATAACATCGCCATCTGCACATATAGCAAACACTTTACCCTCAGGAATTTCCGGTAATAATTCTTCTTTTTCCAACACATCAAAAAATTCTTTTGTAGAAACTAAGGATTTCTCGTATGATAGCAATTCATACTCGTCAGAAATAAAGCCTCCATTTGCTATTTGATAATAAGGCATGAGGAGTATGTACTCGGTTTCCGTTACTGATTCTATCACTGTTTTGCCAATTCTCTTTTGAAAATCCTCTTTGCGTTCACTTTTTGCTTTTCGAAAAGCTTTAAGTGCATCCTTTTCGCTTATACTACGAGCGGGACGACTTGAGGTTTTTATTCTCTCATAAGAAATCAAACTCTGACTAATATATTCTTCTGTTGGTATTGACTTCTCCTGCGTCTTGTCGAGAGTGTATCCTTTAGGGCAAGCATCCAAAACACATACAGGCTTCAAATCAGTTTGAGAAAGAGCTTTTTCAGAAATCAATATTTGGGCAGTGTCTTTATGTATCAGAATCTTGTTTCTTCCACAATACGAATTTGTAGAAGGAGAATAAGCGTATGCGATTCCACCAGACGGCATATCTTCCACTAAATAACAATCCGGAAGTTCAATATGTTGCAGTTCGGAAAATATGGAGGCTATTTTAGGCAAAGCACCTCCCAATGCTTTGATTTTAAATATATCGGTCTTTTTTAATCCGCGCTCACAAGCAATACGGGCAATTTGTTTTTGTGGATAAATATAGAACCATTGCTCGGAGTCATATTTCCCTTTATCTTGAACCCAGCAAAAATCTATTCCTTCAATATTGTGTTTTATACACGCGTTTCTAAAGCGCTCAGATACACATATTCCCATCCACTCTTTCGGTGAACGAGACAATTCGTGATAGGCACGAATTATAGCAAGGGACAATTCGGTGCCGTCATTGCTTGGTACAACAACGTTATCGTAAATAGTAGCATCTTTAAAATAGTTTGTTTTTAACTCAAACCAATCGCTTGTGATTTCGGGATAACTCCGTTCATACCACCCACGTGCAGTCCATCCATTTTTCTTGCAAAAAGCTTGTATTTCGTCAAGAACAAGCTCAGCGTCGGGTTCATCCATATTCAGTACGCTCCAGCCGACGCAATCACATTTCTTGCCAAGTGAATGAATAAAATCAATATTTATTTGATATTCTTTTTCAATAAGTCGCTTTTGCTTTTGATCAAGAATCCAAGTCAATTTTTCTTTAAAGACCACAAAATCACCACCTTGGGTTTATTGTAACACAATCAGTCCAAAAAGTAAATTCGTGCAGTATAAATCTCCTCAAAATACAGATAATAACAACACAATTTGTAATTTAAGGAGAAATGAATATATGAAAGCAACAGGTATAGTTCGTAGAATTGATGCTCGCGGTATAATAACACAAAAGCCGTTAGAACCGCATAAAACAAAGGGTTTTTCGCTGTTTTTGTTCAAAAGAATTCAAGAAATTTGAGAAATATTACTAATACTTTCAAATGCTTATTGTGTTATACAGTATAATGTGATAAGATTATAAAAGAACAAATGTTCGACAAAAATGGGGTGATTTAATGAGCAAAATGATAAAAGAAAAAATATATGCAAATGGGTTAACTATCGACATTTACACTTCAGATTTTCAAAATGAATACATATCCTTAACTGACATTGCAAAGTATAAAAGTGATGAACCAAATGATGTAATAAGGAATTGGATGAGAGGACGGGATGTTATTGAGTTTCTGGGCTTATGGGAAATTCTTCACAATCCTAATTTTAAACCCGTCGAATTTGACGGGTTTAAAAATGAAGCTGGTGCAAATGCGTTTACAATGTCTCCAAAGAAATGGATAGACAGCACCAATGCGATAGGCATCGTTTCAAAAGCCGGTAGATATGGAGGCACATATGCACACTCCGACATTGCTTTTGAATTTGCATCATGGATATCACCTGAATTCAAATTATATATTATTAAGGATTATAAAAGACTAAAGTTTGATGAAAATA
Source organism: Acutalibacteraceae bacterium (assembly GCA_045604605.1). Classification (GTDB taxonomy): domain Bacteria; phylum Bacillota; class Clostridia; order Oscillospirales; family Acutalibacteraceae; genus DTU089. The sequence goes on from JAZUOL010000038.1 coordinate 2,580, forward strand.
GTCGTTTGTCACTTAATTGGAATTTGAATAGAGAAATTGCTAAATTAAATTACAAGATACATACAGATGCTATCAAAGAGAATCTTATTCTTCCGGAATTAACACAAAAGCAGATTTCCTTCGCATATGCAAGCGAAGCAGATTTGTTGAATGTTGTGTTGTTTGGGAAGACTGCAAAAGAATGGAGAGACGAAAATCCAGAAAGAAAAGGTAATATCCGTGATGAAGCAACTATTAACCAACTTTTGGTGTTGGCTAATCTTGAAAGTTATAATGCGTTATTAATTTCTCAAGAGAAAAGTCAACAGGAACGGATGCAGTTATTACGTCAACTGGCACAGTCACAGTTACATACATTAAGTGGATTGGAAATCAATTCACTGTCACTTATGGAATAATATTCATAAGCTACATAATAAATCGGAGTGGGAATCCACTCCGATTTTATAATGCCTTCAAAAGTTTTTCTACAGTTTGATAGCGCTCACCCGGACTTACACTTGTACATTTTCGTACAATGCGTCCAACCTTTCCGTGAGCCAGCTTTTCAGTCGGATGTTTGCCAGTCATCATAACATTTAATAGAATACCGGTTGCATAGATTTACCTTGCTTTTGAAATTTATTTATTGTAATGCTTATACAAATTTGCAAGTGTATGATTCATGGATTTTAATTTATCGAGTTCACAATCCATATATGACCATTGGTGTGCCTTTTCCGAAAAGCCCATAATTTCCAAATGTTTATATGAACGATAAAAATCATACTTGTTTTCAGAAATAGCAGTAATATTTTTGATTTGATTATCTTTAAACTCAGCAACGAAACCGTGATCAATAACACGATTGGCATCATGCATAAATCCCAGAACATAATATTCATTTGTTGTTTTATCAAATTCTATATGGTTTAACATCATATCTTCGCCTAACAAAACTTGATTGGCCAGAGAAAAATCAGTTGTATCATAAACCGATATGGCAGAGTGCAAATCATCTTTTTGACGTTCAATGTTTAAAAAAAACTTTCCGTCGGGCGAAAAGCAAAAACCGTCATCTTGTGCTCCGTCAACTTTTGAAAAACGGAACTTTTTAATTAAAGACAATGTTTCAAGAGAATATACTGCAAGTCTGCCTTCTGTAGATTTGACAACAAATAGTGTTCCGTCAGGCGAAATCATAGGCGTATAACCGTAAATTATATCTTTAAACTTAGCTAACTCATTACCATCCTTATCATATAAATAAACAGTCTGACCTGTACAACCGACAGAAAACTCGTTATTGGATACATAGCCCCAAAACTTTTTCATAAATTCACCGCCTTTAATTTATTATATCACAACAGGGTCAAAAAGTAAATCTTGCGGTATATTTCTCCCACAATTACAGATAATAACAACACAATTTGTAATTTAAGGAGAAATGTATATATGAAAGCAACAGGAATAGTTCGTAGAATAGAGGCTCGTGTTATAATAACACAAAAGTGAGATAAAGCCTTATAAATACTGGGATTTCGGGCGATTTTCAAAGAAAAATTTTTGACGGAAAACAGCATATTTTGATCTATACATAACAAAAGCGAGGTGAAATTCACCTCGCTGTTGGAATCGTTATAAGTACTGCTTGAAGATTTTTTCTGTTTCAGGAAGATATATAATTTTGAAAAGATACTTATTGTCTTTCTTAAATACAATGTATCGCATTCCTGCAAAGCTCAATCGATAGCTCTTGACTTTGTGTGAATATCCAATACAGATTTCAGCCGATGTAATATCAGAAAAAGAAATGTGCTTTTCCTTTTTTATGCCCCAATAATAATCTACAACGTAAATTTCGTTTTCTTTTATTTCGATATATGCCTTTTCAACATCTTTTATATGAATTAGGATAATTGCAGTTAGCAAAACAGGTATCAGTATAACAGATATACCGCCTATAAAACTATGAGCATAATAAAAACAAGCAAAAGCACCCAATCCGAAAATGCTATATATTAAAATTGCACATATTAAAAACAGCACTTTTATAAAATTGCTATTTTGTGGTCTCGGTGTACGGTCGTGTGTATTTAATTTCATGTTTTTATCGCCTTAACAATTTCTGCTCTAAATATGTTAATTTGCCCCAATGCCATTTTTTATTCTTATTAAAACGATATTTATCGGGTTCGCCCATATAAAAGACACCATCACCAAGCACACCAAATAGACATTTTTTCAAAACAAGAATGTTTCCTTTTTTGCCAAGAGAATATAATTCATCAAACATATCGTCTTCGTCGGGATGCCAATGAGTTAAAGAACCAACTAAAATAGAATTACTAATTATATCAATGCATGTATCATAACTATCACAGTATGCTCGCACATAAGCATTTTTATATAACTTCCAAATTAGGATTTCGCCGTCTAATTCAGGTATAGAATGCAAATCGGGCATTTCGAGAAGTTTTTCGTATAATTCTTTTGTGGTTTTTGAGTTCCTCATAATAACACCTCGCTTAATAATATTATATATTTTCGCAACTTCAAAATCAAGATTAGCAAGTATAAATCTCCTCAAAATACAGATAATAACAACACAATTTGTAATTTAAGGAGAAATGTATATATGAAAGCAACTGGAATTGTTCGTAGAATAGACGACCTTGGCAGAGTCGTAGTACCAAAAGAAATTAGAAAGACCCTTCGAATTCGGGAAGGTGACCCATTGGAGATTTTCACTGACAGAGAAGGGGAGATTATTCTTAAGAAGTATTCTCCC
>JAZUOL010000039.1:0-42712 GCA_045604605.1 Acutalibacteraceae bacterium
CAGATACACATCTGACAGAGCTAAAATCCTTCCCCGCCGTGTAACCGGTACTTGCGCTTATCATCAGAGAGAGCTTACTACCGCTATCAAGAGAGCAAGACAGATTGCCCTCCTTCCCTACACAGCAGACTAATCTTTTTGTGTATTGCACTTTGCTTTTCCGTTTTATTCACCCAAACTCGCGTACCTTTGTACGCTTCGGGGTTCATAAAAACAAAAAACCAAAGCACACTACAGCAAAAATATCTACTCAGAGACTCTTGATAAAGGGTCTCTGTTTTTTTACCCAAACTCGCGTACCCTTGTACGCTTCGGGGTTCATAAATCACAAAACTGACGCACTCTGCACAAAAATATACTTGTAATCTAGGTATCCTCTTCAGTGAGGGTACCTTTTTTACTGCCAAAACTCGCGTATCTTTGTACACTTCGGGGTTCATAAAAACAAAAAATCAAAGCACACTACAGCAAAAATATCTACTCAGAGACTCTTGATAAAGGGTCTCTGTTTTTTTACCCAAACTCGCGTACCCTTGTACGCTTCGGGGCGAATAAATCACAAATCTGACGCACTCTGCACAAAAATATAAATGTACCTAAGGTGTCTTCTTAAATGAGGACACCTTTTTATTTTTTGTAAAGAAAATGTAAAGTTTCGCAAAGAGTGTTGAAAGCATCAGAAACAACTGCTAATATTTAACTGTAAATCAATTAAAGGTGGTGCTAATATGAAAAAGAAAATTTTAGTTTTTGTATTAATAATTGTTTCTGTTCTGGTTGTTGCTATTATCGGTGTGGAAGCAAGATATCAATATTATCATGGTGGCTCGCCCTCGGGTAAAGGTTTGTATGCGGAAGAAAGCGTTGAAAATAACGGGGAGTTTGTGTTAAAAACCAACCTTTATGAAGCAGACGGTATAGAATTTATGAGCTTTCATATTGAAAATGCGAAAGGTGAAATTGTTTTTGATTCTGATGGTGGCTGGAGAACCCGTGATTTGCGTGGGATAAGGTTTGTAGACAATACTAACGATGTTATTGTTGATACAGGTGACATAGGCGAAATTATTTATGAATATAATGGTGAAACTTGGATTTGTGAAGATGATGTAATTGGAGAAGTTGAAACAGCTAAAGAAACATTGCCGTGGGAAGATTGGCATTAATATCTTTTTCTTGTATTTGTTAAATTAAAGTTATATTTTGTCGAAATGCTTGAAAGAATGCTCTTGTTATGGTATCATACAAGAGCATTAATTTTTGTTTGTTAGGATTTTTTATATATGAAAAAAGTTAGACATTCCTTTTTTGTGGTTCTGTTTTTAGGAATAGTTCACGCGCTTTTGTGTGTTGCATATAACTACACATACTTTTCTTCGGAATTTAATTTTGAAGAAAGGTTTCAAGGCGTTTTATACTGGGCGATGCTTATGGCGGCATTTCTTGCAGGTCCATTCTTTTATTATGTTGCAGGGCGGCTTACGAAAGGTAAGGGCAGCAAAAAGCTAATCCTTGGTTCATTGTTAGTTATAAATGTTGCAGTCAGTATTCTTGGTATCGTTTCCTTCTTTTTACCCTCGCTTTTGGAAACATATTGTTTGATTAATGCGCCATCATATCTTTATTATTCTCTTTTTTCAGATAGTGTAATGTATTTAGCAATTCCTGCTATGATAATTTCTTCTTTATTCCCTGTATTCTTCTTCAAAATCGGTTATGTTAACAAGCCAAGAACTAACAACGAAATTAAGATGGAAGATATTGAGATAAAGGAAGAAAAAGAATTATAAAAAATCACCGACAGTATCAAAATACTGTCGGTAATTTTATATTGTTCCGTCATAGAATGCTTTTTTGAACCACACATCCTTGACCTCGAATTCCTTCTGGTCAAGGTAGTTTAAAATTCCTGCATCGCTCTCGAAATCGAATTTTAATTTATAGGAGTATAAAAACTGCTTTTTATAACCACCAAAATTTTTGTTCTGGGCGTTTGTTCCGTATTTTCCGTCACCTAAAAGGGGATGACCCAAATAAGAAAAATGGGCTCTTATCTGATGGGTTCTGCCGGTTAAAAGCTCAACCTCCAAAAGAGAAAGTCCGTCCTTATAGCCTAAAACTTTATATTTTGTGGAGATATGCTTGGTTTTGTCATTACCCTTTTCGGTGACATAAACCTTGTTCTGCTTTTCGTTCTTTTCGAGGTATCCCTCAATAAGTCCGCTTTCGTTTTTTAGCTTACCGATTACAACGCAAAGATAAAGCTTGTGCATCTCTCTGTTTTTAAGCTTTTCATTGAGAATACGCAGGCTTTCCGCATTTTTTGCACCGATAATAATACCGCTTGTGTTACGGTCAATTCTGTTAACAAGAGCAGGAGCAAAGGAGCTTTCTTCATCAGGCTTATAATCGCCTTTTTCATAAAGATAGCGTTTAACTCTTGTTATAGCGGTATCGGTATAATTATCTTCATCAGGGTGAGAGAGAAGTCCTGTGGGTTTATCTATGAGAATGATGTTTTCATCCTCATAAACAATGTTCAGGCTTTTTCCTGCATTGAGAAAATCGTATTTAGGCTTTGTAGCCTCAAAGAATTCATCATTAATATACATAGAAACAAGGTCATTTTCCTTGAGCCTGTAAGAAATTTCTGACCTTTTGTTATTAACCTTGATTCTTTTGCTTCTTATGTATTTATACATAAGCGACTGGGGGAGTAAGGGCACAGATTTTGTAATATACTTATCAAGCCTTTGCCCTGCATCGTTTCTGTTTATATAAAACTCTTTCACTTTGTTTTCAACTCCGCGGCTATTTTTTCGAGTTTCTTAAAACGTCTGCTGACCGCAGAGCGTGAAAGCTCAGGCTTCATCATTTTTCCGAGCTCGTCCAGAGAAATATCAGGATTTTCAAGTCTTAATGAGCAAAGCGCCTCTAAATCCTCTGTCATATCAGAAAGCTTGATTTTCTCGAGAATTTCCTCAATAATTGCGATTTGCTTCAAGCCTGCCTCGATTGAACGGCTCATATTTGCGGATTCAAAATTTGAACGGCGGTTAATTTGATTTTTAATATCTTTCATAGCGCGGGTTTGCATAACCTCTAAAAAAGCATGGTTTGCACCCATTATGCCGATGTAATCTTCAATTGATTCCGCTTCTTTTGCATAAACAACATAATTGTTGTTTCTTATGATTTTTTTGCAACGAAGCCCCAAATCACCGATAATCTGCATTAAATCTTCGCAAAGCTTTGCCTTCGTTACGCTGAATTCGATGTGATAATCTTTTTCGGGGTCTGTAACGCTTCCGCACACAAGGAAAGCACCTCGTAAGAATGCTTTTGAACAGCAATCTTCGTTAGATTGTTCAAGGTTTGAAAGATTAACTCTCAAGGTTATTTCTTTGCCTGTATAGCCGAAAAATTCCAGGATTTTAAGTCTGTCGGCTTTGGTGGGTATATTAATTTTATAATTACCGGCTTTTGAAAGAGTAAGCTCAGGGGTAACACCTGTAAGATCGCGTATGCTTGCGCAATAATGCTCAGCAACTGCCTGAATTTCTGTCATAAGAGAAATTTCAGCAAGAGAAAATGCTCTGCCGAAAATGAGCATACCGAAAGCCTCCGCCTTTGTGCAACAGGCGGAGGGAATAAGACCGGTTAATTCTGTTTTAACGTCCGAAGAGAATGACATAATTACCTCAGTATAATAACTTCCGGTTCCAATGTGACACCGGTTTCTTTTTTTACTGTTTCTTGAGTAAGGCTGATAAGGTCAAGAATATCTTTTGCAGTAGCGTTATTTTTATTAATAAGAAAACCTGCGTGCTTATCGCTGATTTGCGCTCCGCCCAAGGACTTGCCTTTGAAACCGCATTGTTCAATAAGTGCACCTGCAAAATAGCCCTCAGGACGTTTGAAGGTGCTGCCTGCACTTGGGTATTCAAGAGGCTGTTTATCTTTTCTGCGAGAAAGAAAATCATTCATAGCTTCTTTGATTTGTTCTTTTGGTGCTTTCTTCATTTTGAATTTTGCAGAAACCACAATGCAACCATTTTCTTTGAAAACTGAATGACGATAAGAAAGCTTTGCTTCCTCAACAGGCATTGTTTTAAGCTCCAAATCAGGAGAAAGATAGGTTATTTCTGAAATAACATCTTTAACCTCGCCGCCGTATGCGCCTGCATTCATAAACACAGCACCACCGCAGGTTCCGGGAATACCGTAAGCAAATTCAAGTCCTGAAAGAGAGTTTTCCAAAGCAAATTTACAGAGAGTGACAACCTTTGTACCCGCAGAGCAACAAATAATATCATCACCCTCAAGGGAAAGTGATGTCATTTCGTCACCTATTTTAACAACAATTTTGTTAAGACCCTTGTCAAGAACGAGAACATTGGTGCCGTTACCAAGAATGGTGTAGGGCGCATTGGTTTCTTTTATTAATTTAAGAATATCTGTTAACTGCTTTTCGTTTGCAGGCTCAATTAAGAGGGGGCAAGGCCCGCCAACCTTAAAGGAAATATGGTTGCGGAGCTTTTCGTTCTTATATGCCTTGCAACCCATTTCAATTGCCGAATCGAAAAGCAAATTTATCGTTTCGATGTTAATTTTAATCACCTTAGTCATCAAGTAATGCAGCACCGATGATACCTGCATCGTTGCCTAAAGCAGCAGGGATAATAGCTGCTTGCTTGTCTGCGTAAACACTGTAACGTTCTGCTTTTACAATATCACGGATGGGTTTAAGGATTTTTTCACCCTGACCGCTGATACCACCACCGATGCAAACTGCTTCAGGCTGGAGAGCGTTAATAACGTTAGCAAGACCAATTGAAACATAGTAAAGATATCTGTCAACAACAGCTTTTGCAATTTCATCTCCCATATCAAGAGCATCGAAAATTGATTTGCCGTCAACTTTGTTAAGGTCACCTTCACAGGTTTTCCAGAGAAGGCTGTCTTTATTACTTTCCATTGCTTCAACTGCCTGAGAAACAAGTGCAGTTGCAGAGGCATATTTTTCCCAACAGCCTTTTCTTCCGCAGTTGCAAGGAATACCATCTACATTAATAACCATATGACCCATTTCACCGCCACAGAAGTTACTGCCACGATAAATTTTACCGTCAATGATAATACCGCTGCCAACACCTGTTCCGAGGGTTACTGCAACAAAGTTCTTAACACCGTTACCGCAGCCTGCAACTGCCTCGCCGAGAGCTGCAGCATTTGCATCGTTTTCAAGGTAAACAGGTCTTCCGAATCTTTCTTCAAGCATCTGCTTTGCAGGAACATTGTGGAATTTAAGATTGTTTGAAAATTCGATAGCGCCGGTGTCTTTATTTACAGAGCCGGGAGTACCGATACCAACAGAAACAACATCATCATAAGAAACGCCTGCATCTGCAATAGCAAGATCTGCAGCCTCTTTGATTGAGTCAAAGATTTCTTCTGCGGGACGAGGTGCGCGGGTTTTAACCTTACCTCTACCGATTATTTTATAATTTTCATCAATAATACCTACTGCGATATTAGTACCGCCAAGGTCAACACCAATTCTATACATAATTATGTCTCCTTTGATTTGTTTTATTAGTTTTTGCATTATTCTTCCATACCAAGCTGTTGCATAAGCTCTCTTGCCGCATTGTAGCCCAGCTTTTTCTGACGGTTATTCATAGCGGCAATTTCAATAATAATTGCAAGATTTCGTCCGGGTTTAACGGGAACAGTGGTTGTGGGGATATTAATTCCCAAAATTGATATGTATTCATCATCAAGACCAAGGCGGTCATAAGCCTTCTGGGGATCCCAATGCTCAAGCTGAATAACCATATCTATTTTCTCTGTAAGCTTAACAGCACCTACACCGAATATATTACGGGCGTTTACTATACCGATGCCGCGAAGCTCCATAAAGTGACGGATGTTATCAGGGGATGAGCCAACAAGAGTTTTTGAAGAAACCTTTTTGATTTCAACCGCATCATCAGCAATAAGGCGGTGACCTCTTTTAATAAGCTCAACTGCGGTTTCACTTTTACCAACACCGCTATCGCCTAAAATGAGAATACCTTCACCGTAAACCTCAACCATAACACCGTGACGGGTTATACGTTCTGCAAGCTCAGTTCCGAGGTATGAAATAAGAGTTGCTGTAATCTGAGATGTGATTTCAGCAGTTCTTAAAAGGGGAACCTCATATTTTTTCGCGAGCTCAAGCATAACCTCAGGATAATCAATGTTACGGGTGATTATAACTGCAGGTGGTTTGAATGAGAAGAAAAGTTCAAGCCTATCTTTTTGAGTCTGCTCATCAAGCTCTTCAAGATAACTCATTTCAGCAAGACCGATAAATTCAACTCGCAACGGATCAAAATATTTTTCATATCCTGCAAAAAGAAGACCGGGTCTGTTAATATCCTGAGAACATATAACAAGCTCTGAATCAGGCTTGTCGGGCAGATATATGGTTTCAAAAGAATGGGTTTTTATAACCTTCCTGAGAGGGACGGAATATTTACCGCTCAAAAAAACTCCTCCTTAATTTAATACAATTATAATCATTATAAACTATAATTTGTTGTATGCCAATAGGAAATTGAAATAATTTTCAAAAGTTGAAAGTGGCAAATGGCAAGTGGAAAGTTTCGGGGCGCGAAAATGCGCCGTAATCTGATTACTTCTTAGGCAGAGGTTTAGGCGTATCTGTAAATCCTAAAAGATAATCGGCACTGATATTATAATATTCGCAGAGAGTGATTAAATGGTGTATAGGCATTTTTGATTCGCCTGTTTCATATCTGCTATAAACTTTTTGTGAAGTAAATAAAATTTGTGCTACCTGTGTCTGATTAAGGTCTGCATCCTGTCTTAAATCTTTTATGCGTTGTCTGTATTTCATAAATCTTCACAAAGAGTAAAAATAGAAGAATAAAGATGTTGTATGGGGTACCTCTCTTCGAAGAGAGGGGGACCGCCTATTGATTTTTCTATCTTACGAATAAAGTTTTAAGCGAAACCGATAATAAAGCGCCAAAACAAAGTCGGTCGGGCGGTGGAGAGTTCTTGACGCGAGCCCTCGAGCGTCTTTTCACCGTCTGGTGAAACTGTAATGCATTCATTGTCCTGAATTTATATATTTTTCAGATAAGGTGCATTACAATTGAAGCTAACGCTTCAACGACGCTCGGGGGCTCGCGTCGAGAACCACCCACCATTCCGCTGAACTATATTGAAAAAGAGAAAAAACGGACTCGCTTGAAACATATCAAAGCAATTTACATAAACAAGATGGTCCCCCCGCCTTAGAAGGCAGGTACCCCATACATCAATTTTGTTCCTCTGTCTTTCTCTCTCTCGAAGCTTCTGGCGACTGGCGACTAAAAAAACACTTGAAATATTTGTAAATCTATGGTATTATACTTTCTGTATGAAAAGGCATTGACGGAGACAGTAGCTCCTTTGCTGAAATAAGCGAGTCGGGGATGGTGTAAGCCCGATGGGATGCAAGGATGTCGAATATCACTCCCGAGCTGAGAACTGAAAATGTCAGTAGGTTTCTCCGGTAGTTCACCGTTATGGAACAACGTATGATAGTACGGTTAATATAGGTGGTTGCAAAGCAAGTCTTTGTCCTGTATTACAGGGCAAGGATTTTTTATTAATTGAAAGTTGCAAGTTGAAAGTTGCAAGTTAATGGGAAGCTCCGCTTCCAAACATTATAATTCGCTTTGCCCCGAAATTTTGCATTTTGCATTTTGCGCTCTGCATTTTTACAAAATAGTTAAATTTTTGAATTTTATATACTGGAGGTAAAGTCAATGTACGATCCTATTTCCCCCAATGTGAATTTCGTTGAGCAGGAAAAGAAGATTGAAGAGTTCTGGAGAGAACACAAAATCTTCGAAAAGAGCATAGAGGACAGAAAAGACGGAACACCGTATGTGTTCTATGATGGTCCCCCTACTGCTAACGGAAAGCCTCATATCGGTCACGTTCTTACCCGTGTTATTAAAGATATGATTCCTCGTTACCGCACAATGAAAGGATGTATGGTTCCCAGAAAAGCCGGTTGGGATACACATGGTCTTCCTGTTGAGCTTGAGGTTGAAAAGCTTCTTGGTCTTGATGGTAAGGAGCAGATTGAAGAATATGGTCTTGAACCTTTTATCGGTCACTGTAAAGAAAGTGTTTGGAAATACAAAGGTATGTGGGAGGATTTCTCACGTACAGTTGGTTTCTGGGCAGATATGGATGACCCTTATGTAACATACCATAACGAATTTATCGAATCAGAATGGTGGGCACTTAAGAAGATTTATGAGAAGAATCTTCTTTACAAGGGCTTTAAAATTGTTCCTTATTGCCCTCGTTGCGGAACTCCTCTTTCTTCTCACGAAGTTGCTCAGGGCTATAAAACTGTTAAAGAGCGTTCAGCAGTTGTTCGCTTTAAGGTTACAGGTGAAGATGCATATTTCCTCGCTTGGACAACAACTCCCTGGACACTTCCTTCAAACGTTGCTCTTTGCGTAAATCCCAACGATGTCTATGTTAAGGTTAAAGCTGCTGACGGCTTCACATATTATATGGCTGAAGCACTTCTTGACAAGGTTCTCGGCAAGCTTGCAACAGAAGACGCTCCTGCTTATGAAATAATTGAAAGCTATAAGGGCATTGACCTTGAGCACAAGGAATATGAACCTCTCTTTGATTATGTTAAGCCTATCTGCGATAAGCAGAATAAAAAAGGCTTCTTCATTACTGCGGATACTTATGTAACAATGACAGACGGTACAGGTATCGTTCACATTGCTCCCGCATTCGGTGAAGATGACGCCAAGGTAGGCAGAAGATACGATCTTCCCTTTGTTCAGCTTGTTGACGGTAAGGGTGAAATGGCTGAGCCCACACCTTATGCAGGTACATTCGTTAAGGATGCAGATAAATTAGTTCTTATTGATCTTGAAAAAGCAGGGCTTCTTTTTGATGCTCCAAAATTTGAGCACGAATATCCTCACTGTTGGAGATGTAACACACCTCTTATCTACTATGCAAGAGAGTCCTGGTTCATCAAAATGACAGAGGTTAAGGATGACCTTATCAGAAATAACAATACAATTAACTGGATTCCCGAAAGCATCGGTAAAGGTCGTTTCGGTGACTGGCTCCAGAATGTTCAGGACTGGGGTATTTCCCGTAACAGATATTGGGGTACACCTCTCAATATCTGGGAATGTGAATGTGGTTGCCGTCATTCAATCGGTTCAATTGAAGAGCTTAAATCAATGAGCGATAACTGTCCCGATGATATTGAGCTTCACAGACCCTTTATTGATGCGGTTACAATTAAATGTCCTGATTGCGGTAAGGAAATGAAGCGTGTTCCCGAGGTTATTGACTGTTGGTTTGACTCAGGCGCAATGCCCTTTGCTCAGCATCACTATCCCTTCGAAAATAAAGAGCTTTTTGAAGCACAGTTCCCCGCAGATTTCATTTCCGAGGCTGTTGACCAGACTCGTGGTTGGTTCTATTCTCTTCTTGCTATTTCAACTCTCATTTTCAATAAAGCACCTTACAAGAATGTTATCGTTCTCGGTCACGTTCAGGATGAAAATGGTCAGAAAATGAGTAAGTCAAAGGGTAATGCAGTTGATCCCTTTGATGCACTTGAAAGCTACGGTGCAGATGCTATCCGTTGGTATTTCTATACTAACTCTGCTCCCTGGCTTCCCAACCGTTTCCATGGCAAAGCAGTTGTTGAGTGTCAGCGTAAATTTATGAGCACTTTATGGAATACTTATTCATTCTATGTGCTCTATGCAAACATTGATAAATTTGACCCCACAAAATATAATCTTGAGGATTGCAAGCTTTCCGTAATGGATAAATGGCTTCTTTCAAAGCTCAATTCAATGGTTAAGACTGTTGATGCTAACCTTGCGAACTACCGAATTCCCGAAGCTGCAAAGGCTCTTCAGGAATTTACAGATGAAATGAGTAACTGGTACGTTCGCCGAGGCAGAGAACGTTATTGGGTACAGGGCATTACTGAAGATAAAACTGCTGCGTATATGACCCTTTACACAGCTCTTGTTACAACAGCAAAAACTGCTGCTCCTATGGTTCCCTTTATGGCAGAAGCAATTTACAGAAATCTTGTTTGCAATGTTGACTCTTCTGCTCCTGAAAGCGTACATCTTTGCGAATTTCCTGAAATTCAGGAAAATCTCATTGATGCAGAGCTTGAAAAGAATATGGATGAGGTTGTAAGCATTGTCGTTCTCGGCAGAGCTGCAAGAAACGGTTCAAATATCAAAAATCGTCAGCCTCTTAACACTATGTATGTTCAGAGCGATAAAAAGGTAGAGGGCTACTTTACCGACATTATCCGCGAGGAGCTTAATGTTAAGAATGTTGATTTTGTTGAAGATGCTTCAGGCTTTGTTTCCTATATCTTCAAGCCTCAGCTTAAAACTCTTGGTCCGAAATACGGCAAGCAGTTAGGCGAAATCAGAGAAGCCATGGCAAATCTTGATTCTTCTGCAAAAGCAACTCTTGATGCAGAGGGCAAGCTTGTTCTTAACCTTGCAAGCGGTGATGTTGAGCTCACTCCTGATGATATTCTTCTTGAAACAAAGCAGAAAGAGGGCGTGTTCACAGTTTCTGACAGAGGCGTCACAGTTGCCCTTGATACAGAGCTTACTGCTGAGCTTATTGAAGAAGGCTTTGTAAAAGAGCTTATCAGCAAGATTCAGACAATGAGAAAGGATTCTGACTTTAATGTTATGGACAGAATCAACGTTACTCTTACAGGTAATGCTAAACTCTTTGAGATTGCTAAGTCCAACGAAGCAACAATTTCAACAGTTGTTCTTTCTGATTCTATTACTGATGGCGATGCTGCAGGCGGAAAAGAATGGGATATCAACGGTGAAAAGGTTACAATTTCAGTTGAAAGAGTATAATAGATAATCATTTTATTTGTAATTTACAGAAAAAAGATAAAAGAAGGTTCATTTGTTTGAACCTTCTTTTTGCATTTTTACTAATCTATAATTGGTAATTTGTAAATAAAGGTACATTGACGAATTCTAAAAATATTGTTATCATATTGATGAGATAAATTGATGAGGTGATTATATGAAACGTATATTGTCATTGTTTATGTCATTGGTTTTGGCGGTGGGTGTGCTTAGTTCAATACCGCTTCTTGATGATTATGAAATAAGCGGAATTGATGGTGTAACTGCATTTGCAGCAGAAGAGCAATACACATTTACTACTGTAAAAGGCACCACAACAAAAACATATTTTTCTGACTATGATGTAACGATTAATGTTTTTGGCAGAGATGGTTGTTATAATACCATATCAGTTATTTCGAGGATTATCGCTTTGGGAATTGATGAAATGCAGGGCGTCAAGGTTAATTTCATTGATGTTAACCAGAATTCAAAAGAGGCGGTGAAAGCTTTCTCAGAACAGTTTGAAGCCTCTGCTGTTGATTATTGCTATGATACAAGCAATAATGCCAATAGTGTTATGTGGGACTATGCAAATACTATAGGAAGCAGTGGTTCAGTTACACTTCCCGTGGTGGCATTTATTAATTCTGATTCCACTATAAGAAAGGTAACAACCGGAACATTTACTGATTCTTATCTGTTGGGTATAGTTAATAATGATGAAAATATTGATAAAACAATAACCTTTAAAATAAAAGGTGTTGATAATTATACTTATGCAAATTCCGTTTTACAGCAAATGAACGTGTTAAGAGCTTCATTGGGATTAGAAGCATTAGTGATGGAAGAAGAGCTTCTGGCAGTTGCTATGCAACGTGCGGCGGAAATTGCAATTTATTATTCACATACAAGACCGGATGACTTATCCTGCTTTAGCTTTTCGGTTGCGGGAAATACTTTTGGTGAAAATATTGCAATCGGTTATACATCCCCCGAGGGCGTTATGAATGGTTGGACAAATTCAAGCGGGCATTATGCTAATATGATTAATGCAAACTTTAATGCAGTAGGTGTTGGATGCTTCGAAGCATCTGACGGAACATTGTGTTGGGTGCAGTATTTTTCAGGAGGTTCAACACCTCAGAATGTTCAAAAAAGCGGTACAGTTAAAAGTACACATACAATAAATGCTAAAAATAAGAATTTGGATTTAAGCATTGAGTCAAGTTGCTATGACCCATCAGTAGCGAAAAAAGGTGACGAAATTTCATTTGATGTAGTAAACAGAAATGCCGGCTTCAGCTATCAGACACAAACTGTTTCTTCTGGATTTAATTTCAAAAGTCTTGATACTGATATTATTGATGTAAATAGCTCCGGTGTCGGTGAGGTTGTCGGTGAGGGTACTGCTGAAATAAAAGCAACTCTTAAAGACGACGTTAACTTTTCTCTGGAAAACAAAATAACAATAGGTCATAAGCATAATTATTTATATTACTTTTCTAATGATGATGCAACTTGTGTATCAGACGGAACTAAGACAGCATATTGCAATTATACAGGTTGTGAAGAAAAGCATACTGTAAAGGATGAAGGTACCAGACTCGATCATCAATATACCTGGGTTACTGTTAAAAAAGCTACAGTTTATTCTGCCGGAAAAAAACAAAAAGAATGTTCCGTATGCGGGCGAGTTGCAAAAACCTCAACAATTGCCCAGCTTAAATGTAGCAAACCTACCTTGAAAGCAGTAAGCAATACTACAAGTGGTATGAAAATCACATGGAGTAAGGTTAAAGGTGGCGATTCTTACCGAGTTTATCGTAAAACAAAAGGCGGTAGCTGGAAATACCTTGATTCCACAAAGAACGGATATTTCACAGATACAACCGCAAAAACCGGTACAACATATTACTACACAGTAAGAGCCAAAAATGAAGCAGGCTTGAGCAGTTATAATACAAAAGGTTTAAGTATAAAATATGTAGCTGCACCTAAGCTTTCTAAAGTTCAGAATATTACAGGTGGCTTGAAGGTTACTTGGAGCAAGGTAAGCGGTGCAGACGGATATTATGTATATCGTAAGCTTTACGGAAGCGACTCATGGACACGAATTGCAACAGTTAAAGGTGGCTCAACTGTAACTTACAAGGATACAAAGGTGTCAAAAGGCAAGGTTTATGTTTATACAGTAAAAGCCTATGACGGAAGTGCGAAATCTGCACATAATTCCACAGGTATCAAGCTTCGTTATCTTGCAACTCCTACTTTGAAATCAGTAACCTCCACAACAAGTGGTGTTAAATTCACTTGGCGCAAGGTAACAGGTGCAGAAGGCTACTATGTATACAGAAAAACAACAGGTGGTTGGAAAAGAATTGCAACAGTTGAAGGTAAAACACATTTCCTCGACAAAACAGCAAAGAAGGGCACAACCTACACCTATACAGTAAAAGCTTTTAAAGGAAATAACTGGAGTTCCTACAACACTAAAGGTCTTACAATTAAAGATAAATATTAAAAAACTCGGGTGCAACTATAAAGTTGCACCCGTAATTTTTTTGAGGTCAGGTGTTGTTGACTTTGTTCATATCATATACTATAATTTTATTATATAGTGATGTCATAGGAGGATTGTTATGAAAAGAATTATTGGTATGGTTGTATGTACCTTTTTCGTTTTTGCGTTTATGATAAGTGCTTCTCTCAGCGTATCTGCGGAAAACGTGGATAATTTAACATTTGAATTGAATGAGGAAGGGGCTTCATATTCTGTTACAGCTTGCTCCGAAAGTGCAGAGGGAGAGGTTATT
This sequence comes from Acutalibacteraceae bacterium, assembly GCA_045604605.1. Taxonomy (GTDB): domain Bacteria; phylum Bacillota; class Clostridia; order Oscillospirales; family Acutalibacteraceae; genus DTU089. The sequence goes on from JAZUOL010000039.1 coordinate 13,784, forward strand.
GTTCCTGAAAAATATAATGACTTACCCGTAACAACAGTTGGTAACTATGCTTTTTATGATTGTGATTATATCACTTCAATAAGTTTGCCTGAAACTATAAATAATATAGAACACCATGCATTTTATTCCTGTAGTAAGCTTGTGTCAATCAATATTCCGGCAAGTGTAAAAAAAATCGGAGAATATGCTTTTTCTGATACAAAAATAAATACAATTAACATTCCCGAAGGTATTGAGAGCATTGAAGAATGTACTTTTTACGGTTGCTCTGAGCTTCTTTCGGTAAATATTCCTTCAACAATTAAATCTATAGAAAAAAATGCTTTTTATTGGTGCTACCAATTAAAAGCAATAGAGTTGCCCGAAGGCTTGACTGAAATCGGAACGGGAGCCTTTTGGTATTGCAAGAGCATTAAATCAATAGAGATTCCTGATAGTGTAACAAAAATAGGAGGAAGAGCATTTTGTAATTGCTATGGTCTTGAAAGCGTAAAATTGCCAGACGGAATAACTAAGATCCCCAAGTATTTGTTTGATGATTGTACTAAGCTTCAGGAGATTATAATACCGAAAGGTGTGAAAACTGTTGAAGATGGAGCTTTCAGATATTGTAAAAGACTTGAAAAAGTTTCAATACCTGATACTGTAAAAAGAATAGGAGCAAATGCTTTTGCCTCCTGCGAAGCGCTTACTGAAATAAATCTTCCTGACTCGCTTACTGAAATTGGTGAATATGCCTTTTGGTGCTGTGATAGTCTGAAAGCTATAAATATTTCTGAAAATGTTACTGATTTAGGTAAATGTGTTTTTGGGAATTGTGAAAAGCTTGAAAAGATTTCTGTCGATAGCAAAAATAAGCTGTTTGCATCTGAAAACGGTGTTTTATTTAATAAGGATAAAACAACCTTGCTTATATGCCCTGTAGCTCTTCCCTTGAGCAAATATAAAATACCTGCTTGTGTAAAGACCATAGCAGATAGTGCTTTTTACGGAAATATAACACTTGCTGAAGTAGTGTTACCGGATGGCTTAACGGGTATTGAAGATAATGCTTTTTATTGGTGTGAAGCACTTACAAAAATAACTATTCCCGATAGCGTAACAAGTTTAGGCCAAAGCGCATTTGGTTTTTGTAAAAAACTTAAATCTGCAGAATTGTCTAAAAATTTAAAAAGCATCTCAAAATCAGCCTTTTACAATTGTACTTCCCTTACAGACGTAACCCTGAAAAAAGGCTTGAAATCCATTGGTAACAGTGCTTTTAAAGGTTGCCAAAAGCTGGTGTCTGTTACTGTACCCGCAGGTGTTACCAGAGTGTATTACGCTGCTTTTTCCGGTTGCGAAAGACTTGAAAAGATAACTTTACCTGATACCATTTCGCAAATTGGGGAAAATGTTTTCTATAACACAGCCTATTACAATACTAAAAGCAACTGGAAAAGCAGAGTGCTTTATGTGGGAAATCATCTTGTTAAAGCAAGAACCTCTCTGAATGGCGCATATGAGATAAAAGAAAACACCAAAACAATTGCAAACAATGCCTTTGAAAATTGTGATAAGGTTACCGGAATAAAAATGCCGGATAGCTTGGTTTATATTGGAGACTATGCATTCTATAATTGCCAAAGTATCGAGGCTTTGGATATACCTGATAATGTTACAAGTATAGGGTATGAGGCTTGTTCGGGTTGCTATGCGCTTAAATCTGTAAGCTTAGGTGACAGAGTTAAAAGTATAGGTGGTTTATGCTTTTATTATTGCTATAGACTTTCTGAAATAACATTGGGAAAAGAGTTGGAAAGTATTGGCAGGTCAGCATTCTATAACTGCGACAAGATTTATTCCGTTTTGTTGCCTGATGGGTTAACCAGCATTGATTCCTACGCGTTTTATGATTGCGACGGACTTGATTCTTTGGCGATTCCCTCTACTGTGAAAGAAATAGGTAAATGTGCGGTAGGTTATCTGGTTACTTGCGATGAAGGCGAACAGGTGGTTTATTCAAATTTTGAAATCTATGGAGCAAAGGGTTCTGTTGCAGAGGAATATGCAAAAAAAGTTGGAGTGAAATTTATTGAACACCCGGCACATAACGCAGATGAGTGGGTTGTAGTTGATAAGTCCACAGTATATGAAGCCGGTTATAAATATAGGGATTGCACTATTTGTGGTGTTACGTTGGAAAGGGTCCATGATGCCCAGCTTAAATGTAGCAAACCTACCTTGAAGACAATTAGCAACACCACAAGTGGTGTTAAAATCACATGGAGCAAGGTAAAAGGCGGAGATTCTTACAAAGTTTATCGTAAAGTAAATGGCGAAAATTGGAAATATCTCGACTCTACCAAAGACGGATACTTTACAGATAAAACCGCAAAAACCGGTACAACATATTACTACACGGTAAGAGCAAAAAACGAGGCAGGCTTGAGCAGTTATAATACAAAAGGTTTAAGTATTAAATATGTAGCAGCCCCAAAACTTACAAAGATTCAAAATATAAAGGGCGCATTACAAATAACCTGGAGCAAGGTAAGCGGTGCAGACGGATATTATGTATATCGCAAAGTATACGGTGAGAAATCCTGGTCAAGAATTGCAACTATTAAGAGCGGTTCAACTGTAAGCTACAAAGATACAAAGGTATCAAGCGGTAAGGTTTATGTTTATACTGTGAAGGCTTACGTTGGCAGTGCGAAATCTGCACATAATTCCACAGGTATCAAGCTTCGTTATCTTGCAACTCCTACTTTGAAATCAGTAACCTCCACCACAAGTGGTGTTAAATTCACTTGGAGCAAGGTAACAGGTGCAGAAGGCTATTATGTATACAGAAAAACAACAGGTGGTTGGAAACGAATTGCAACAGTTAAGGGTAATACAAAGGTGACATACCTTGACAAGACCGCAAAGAAGGGTACAACCTACACCTACACAGTAAAAGCCTTTAAGGGTACAACTTACAGCTACTACAATACAAAAGGTTTGACTATTAAAGATAAATATTAATTAACAATTCGGTCAGGTGCAAATCCTTTGATTTACACCTGACCGATAAACTTTTTTGAGGTTTTGTTGTGTGGCACAGGCAAGCCGGTGCCTTACCGGTGTGATGGTTTAAGTGAGTTTATTATTGGTGGAGTGACATAATCGTAAGGTACAGGCTTGCCTATACCAAGCTATGTAGCAAGATAGTGCAATGTAGGGTCGGGTCTTGACTCGAGCGCAAGCTTTAGCAAATATTTGTTTTTTTATTGTACAAAAAGAGAACACCTTTTTTGTGAATTAGTGCTATTTAAATATTATGTAAATTTTGGTAATATGTTTCTATAATATATTGCTAAAGGAGATATTTTCATGAAAAAGTCAGTAAGCTTATTATTATCGGTATTAATGGTAATAAGCTTTATTACAAGTATGCCTGTGATGGTATTAGCTGCGAGTGAAAGCGATTTGATTTTTGAGTTAAATGAAGATGGTAAATCGTATTCAGTTACTGGTTGTGATGAATCTGCAGAAGGAAAAGTAGTTATTCCTGATACATATAAAGGATTGCCGGTAACAGGTATATGTGAATGTGCGTTTTTTTGGTGTGATATGATTACATCGGTAATAATACCGGATAGCATTATAACTATAGAAGAAGAGCCGTTTTATCATTGCTCTGAATTAAAGGAAATTCAAGTTGATGAGAATAATAAATATTATTGCAGTGTTGATGGTGTGTTGTTTAATAAATCAAAAACCATTTTGATTAAGCATCCCGATAATTATGATAGTTCTTATACAATTCCTAATGGTGTAACAAGACTTGAAGGCTGGTCATTTGCAATTAGTTCACTTACTTCTGTTACCTTTCCTGATAGTTTGAAAAGTATAGGCTGTTGTGCTTTTGTTAAATCATCTAAGCTTAAAGCAATTAAAATTCCTGATAGTGTAACTACTATAGATAAAGAAGCTTTTTCTTATTGTCATTCTTTAAGTTCCGTAACTATTGGCAAGGGTGTAACTGAGGTTGGTTCTATGGCTTTTTTTGGTTGCGAATCTCTGAAAGAAATAACAATACCGAAAAATGTTAAAACTATAGGTGAATGTGCTTTTGGCTTTGCGTACCAACCAATTACGTTAACTATACACGGTGTTAAGGGTTCAGCAGCTGAAACCTATGCAAAAGAAAATGATTTGACATTCATTGAAATAAAGAAACCTGCTCAACCCACTCTTGAATCTATAGAAAATACTCAATACGGGGTTTTGATAAAGTGGAGTAAGGTGAGCAGCGCAGTTACATACAGAGTATATCGTAAAACAAGTAAAAGCGATTGGGCATATATAGATTCAACTGGTAAAACCTATTACACAGATAAAACTGCAAAATCCGGAACTAAATATTACTATGCAATCAAAGCTAAAAATGAAGTGGGTAACTCTAATTTATCAAACTCACTTTCAAAATATTACCTTGCTGACACCACATTGAACGCACCCACAAGCACATCAAAAGGCATTGGTCTCAGGTGGTCAAAGGTTGCAGGTTCGCAAGGCTATATGGTTTACCGTAAAACTGCTAATGGTAGTTATAAGAGAATTGCAACTGAAAAAGGTGTTTCTAATATTTCATTCAGAGATACAACTGCCAAAAAAGGAACAAAATACTACTACAAGGTAAAAGCATATTACAGCAAAACTTATAGTGCATATTCAAACACTAAATCTGTTACAGATAAATATTAATTAATAAATTCGGTCAGGTACAAATCAAATGATTTGCACCTGACCGATAACTTTATATTTGGTTTTTATGCCTTCCAGAATTTTCTGTCAAGGCTTCTGTATTGAATTGCCTCAAGAATATGTCTGTTTTCAACTGTTGCGCTTTCATCAAGGTCTGCAATTGTTCTTGCAACCTTTAAAACCTTGTCATAAGCTCTTGCAGAAAGTCCTAATTTTTCAAATGATAGCTGAAGCGTTTTTTCTGCAGCAGGGGAAAGCTGACAATATTTTCTTGTAAGAGAAGATGTCATTTTTGCATTGCATGTAATTCCCGTGCCCTTAAAGCGCTCAATCTGTATCTGACGGGCTTTGTTTACTCTTTCTCGGATTGCTGCAGAGCTTTCGCCCTCCTCCTTGTCGGAAAGTTGATTATAATCAACGGGCGGAACCTCAATATGTATATCAAGCCTGTCCAGAAGGGGACCTGATACCTTTGAAAGATATCTTGCAGGTGCGCCTTTGGGACAAGAGCACATTCTTGTGGAATGTCCGTAATAACCACAGGGACAAGGGTTCATAGCGCAAATAAGCATAACAGAGCAAGGGTAGGTTAAAGCACAAGCCGCACGGGAAATTGTGATAGTTCCGTTTTCAATGGGTTGCCTTAAAACCTCCATAGTGCTTCTGTTGAATTCAGGCAGCTCATCAAGAAAAAGCACACCATTATGTGCAAGAGAAAGCTCACCGGGCTTCGGAATTGTTCCGCCACCGGAAAGCCCGGCAGGGGAAACTGAATGATGGGGGGCTCTGAAAGGGCGATAGTTAATTATAGCCTCATCCTTTGAAAGATTTCCCGAAAGGGAATAAATCTTTGTGGTTTCAAGTGCCTCATCAACTGTTATATCGGGAAGAATTGTGGGAATGCGTTTTGCAAGCATACTCTTGCCCGAGCCGGGAGGCCCGATCATCATTACATTATGACCGCCTGCGGCGGCAACCTCTAAAGCGCGTTTTACCTCAAACTGACCTTTAACATCCTTGAAATCGGGAAGATGCTCGGGCATTTCATAGTGCTTGAACGGAATAAGTTCAACCGGTTTAATTCTCTGAACGTCATTTATATGGTCAACAAGCTGTTTCAGACTTTCTACACCATAAACATTAACGCCCTCAACAATAGCCGCCTCCTGACAATTATCAAAAGGCACATAAATATCTTTAATACCATTTTCCTTAGCGGCAATTACCATTGGTAAAACGCCGTTAACACCCTTAACTGCACCTGAAAGAGAGAGCTCACCGATAAATACAGCCTCTTTATAGTTGCCTATAATCTGTTTGGTTGCAGAAAGCACCGCGATTGCCATAGGCAAATCGTAAAGCGAACCCTCTTTTCTTACGTTGGCAGGGGCAAGGTTGAATGTGAAATGAGAGGTTAAATGCATAATTAACCCTGAGTTGTTGATTGCCGCAACTATACGGTCACGTGCTTCGTTTACTGCTGTGTCGGGCAGACCTACGATATCAAGCATGAATTTGCCGTTTGTGATGTTTAATTCAACATCAATCATATATGATTCAAGCCCCAGCAGACCTACGCTTTTGATTTTAGTAAACATATTATTCAGCATCACTTTCTTTTGTGAAGTCTTCTGCAACGCTGACATCAACAGATAGTTTTTCTACTGTTTGCTGAATGCTTTCGTTGTTTTCGCTTGCTTCATTATCATTTAAAACAGGCTCTAATTCTTCGGTTTCTTCAACGTACAGAGGTGGATTAAAATCAAATAAACCTGTTTTTATAATAGCGATAAGAAGAAGGAAAATAACAACGCTAATTGCAGAAAGTGCACAACCGATTAAAAGCCCTTGGGGAACATATTTAAAGCTTACGGTGTGTTCGCCTTCTGTAATATAAACACCTAAAAGTGCTCCGTCACCTATGTCAATAATCTGGTCGTTTGAAACCTTCTGACCATCAATATAAACATTCCAACCGTTGTCGTAGTTAATCGATGTGTAAAGCACACCGTTTTCTGAAACATTGACTGTTCCTTCAATTTCTGTTTCATTAAATTTTGTAACATTAAGTGAATCAGCTTTTAATTTCTCGTAGCCTTGTTTAAAAGCTTTTTCATCGAGAGTAACGGCATAGAGATATGCATAACCATCTGTACCCTCAGCAATAGGTGCATATAAATTTATTGTTTCACCTTTTTTTAGATAGCCCAAATCCATAATATATGGTTTTGTATCAACACCCTGTGCAATAACAGAGCCATCTTCAAGAGTGAAAGTAATATTATCAATATTATTGTTGCTTGTTTTAAAGTAAACGTATGCATTTCCGCTTTCTTTTACAGTGAGCTTGAAGTCCAGGGAAGCTCCGTCCGTGTCCTCAACTATATAGGGGTAGCAACCGGAATCGCTGAAGGATAAATCGTTGCAAGAGGCACCCGTGCCGGAAATTTCAGTGATTTCAATATCGTTATAAACTGTGTGTATGCCTGTTGAATAACCAAAAAGCTCACTTTGAACTTCAAAGGGATTGGAGTTATCATGGGACCATTGGGTAATGGTTTCGTTAACTCTGAATGCTATGGGGAGCTGATAAAGATTCTCGTATGCGGTGTATTTATCAACTGTGAAAAGCTCCTTATAAAGTTTTTTATTCATCGGTGCTTTTGCGCCTGTGAAATTATCTACAATATAATCAAGAGCGAAGAATGAGTTATAAACGGGAGTTTGTCTGTGGTATGTGTAGCTGTTGATATAGTTACTGAACATACCAAGATTGGATTGCATATTTGATACCTTTTCATAAGCCATAGAAGTGAAGGTGGACATACCGTTATAGTAGTACCAGCAAGAATCCATACGAGCTCTTAAAGCGGTAAGCTCCATTCTGTAGGAGTCATTTCCCTCATATTCATCAATTTTATCCTTGATTGTTTGGAAATCGTCATAATCGCCCACAAAATTTGTCTTTGTCTGATCCATGCTGTAGTTATTGGTGTTAGCAACAGTATATTCTGCGCATGCAGAGCAAAGAACCAGAGCTGCCGCAGCAATTGCAGGGTATTTATCGTTTTTGAGAATTCCTAATGCAAGACAGTAAATGCCTATGAAAGCAACACATATCCAAACACCTGTTTCGCTAAAATTCTTTGAACCTATTTCCTGAACAAGAATTATGAAAAATACCGTAGCAGCGCCAACGCCGATAATCTGGCGGTTTGTGTATTCTCGGATGTTTTTAATTGCTTTATATGCGAAAATAAGCAACAGGAAAGAATACATATATGAGAAACGGTAGGGAAGGTCGTTGGGGAAGTGGAAGCCATGCCAGATGTAGTTAAGATAATTTGTGTAACAGCTTGCAAACATAATGCCAAGAATGCCCACGCTCATAATCTTTTCTTTAATTGAAATTTTATTTGAGAAAATGAACAGGGGAACAAGCATAACAGTAAGAATACCGCAATAGATATTGGGCAAAACATCAGTTCCGCTGCTTCTTATGGTGGGGTCAAGGTATGCAAGATGATTTGCAAGGAAATCGAAAATTGAAAAATATGTCTTGAATTCCTCTGGGAATGTTCCTGATGTTGCGGAACAGTTATCAAGAATAAAGTAGATGGGCAAAAGCATAAAGGCGGAGAGCATTGCAGCTCCCACAGAGCAGAATGCAAATTTGACGCCGTTATCAAAAAATCTTGAGTTTCTTAATTTGTTGTAGCCCCAGGAGAAAAATCCTTTTATACCTTTTTCTCTTTTGGCAAGCTTTCCGAAATATGTGTCGGAAAAATTATAATTACTGAAGAAATAATAAATGAAGTAAAGAACGGAGAAGATACAAACCATATAGCCCATATAGTAGTTTGTAATAAGAGTGAGCGCCAAAGTTATTGTATAAAGCTTTAACTTGCGTTCGCTTATTATTTTTTCAATACCTAACATAACAAGGGGGAAAAGATAAAATGAATCAATCCACATTATGTTCCAGTAGTAGGCAATAAAGTAACCGCTGCAGGCATAGAGAACACCGAAAGCAGATGTAAGCGGTGAAGCATCTTTATGCTTTTTTGATAAGAAATAAGAGAATGTAAAGGAAGCGAGAGCCGCCTTTAAAAATACCATAACAGCAATTGCTTCGGGCATATTTTTATGACCGAGAATAAGCATAACTACGAGAAAGGGTGAGGAAAGGTAGTTGAAGAAGTTGCCCAGAAATGCACTACCACCACCGGAGGTCCAGGAGTAAAGCAGGCTGTCAAAATTAGTTATTCTTTCATAAAGCTCCGCGAATAAAGGTCCGTATTGATGGTATAAATCCATTCGGAGAATAGTTGTATCTCCAAAAGGAATCAAGTCGTAGCAATAATAAACAATAAGCATAATTCCGGCTGTGCAGGCGGCTGCAAGCCAGGAATATCTTGTGTTGAAAAACGGCTTGAAAAGAGGTGTGCTTTTAAATTTTTCTTTCATATTTTTTATCATTGTTATGCTTCCTTTAAGTTTAAGTGAAAATATACCTATTTATAATAACATAGAAAGGTTTATGTTTCAATGGTTTTTATTTTTAGTTTACAAATTATATAAAATATGTTCTAAAATCGGACAAGTGATAATAGTATTTTTTGAAAGGATTGATAATTATGAAGGATTATTTAAATGCTATATCACTTTTGCCTGATGAATTTAAGTGCGTATTGGAAAAAATATCGGAAAAGCTTGCAGTTTCTGTTAAGGAAATCCGTTTTCGGAATGGTGAGCCTGTAACCCTGAATACGAAAGATGATATTTATTATATAAGAAAAAACGGGATTCCGACCCTCTCCTTTTGTTCGGATTTGATTTATACCAATGAGCGGGAGCTGCAGGAGATTGTGTTTCATCTTTCGCGCCGCTCTCTGCATACATATCAGGATATGATTGCAAAAGGCTTCATTCCGTTGCGGGGCGGTTGCAAAGCAGGTGTTGTGGGAAGAGCGGTTATGAAAAACGGCTCAGTTTATTCTGTTTCTTCTTTTAATTCGGTTAACATCCGTGTTGCCAGAGAATTCTATAATTGCTCAAAGCAGTTGATAGAGCAATTGGGAGAGGATTGCACCTCTTTCCTTATAATTGGTGCACCGCTTTCCGGAAAAACAACGCTTCTCAGAGATTTATGCAGATATTATTCAGGGAGAAACAGGTTGAATCCTTTAAAAACTGCAATAATTGATGAACGCGATGAAATCGCCTCACGTTCATTTGGTGAGGGGGTAGATGTGGGGATTCATACGGATGTTTTAACGCTTTATCCAAAAGCTGTGGGAACAGAAATAGCAGTAAGAACTCTTTCTCCGGATATAGTTGTTCTTGATGAAATAGGTTCTGATGAAGAGGCAAGAGCAATGCTTTCAGCCATAAATACAGGTGTTAGCTTTATTGCAACTGCTCATGGTTCAAGCTTTGAAGAGGTGCTCAGAAGACCTAATATAAAAAGACTTGTTAATGCAGGAACCTTTAAAAAGGCTGTTGTTTTATGCGGAAAAGAAGCACCTTGCACTGTCAAGGAGTTGGTCAGTTTTTGAAAAATATGTTTGTGTTGATGTTAGCAGGTGCATTTTTGTTTTCTGGAATTTTTAATATTATGAAACAAATAAAAAATACCTGCGCATTGGATGAAATTGTCAGGTTTATCAACCTTGTAAAAACAGAGGTCAGATACAGAATATCGGGATACGAAGATATATACTTAAGAGGTAAGGCGCAAAATTATAAATATATTTCCTTTTCTGAAGGTGAAATATACCTGAATAAGACAGTTGGTATTAAAATATCTGAAGAATTTAATAGTTTTATAAAAAAAATAGGAACTACTGATGAAGAGGGTCAAATATCGCTTTGCAATGAGTTCAAAGAACGTTTTGAAGAAGCTTTACTGAGAAGAAAAACTAAGGAAAAAGAAAAAATTCAAGTTAATACTGCTTTAAGTGTTTTTTGTGCTTTAGCTGTACTGATATTCTTTTTGTAGGTGAATTATGGATTTTACTGTTGTTTTAAAAATTGCCGGTGTTGCGCTGATAATTGCTTTTTTAAATCAATTACTGCAAAAAGCAGGTAAAGAGGAATATTCGTTGCTTTTGACAATAGCGGGGCTTTTAATTGCTTTTATGATGATTATTCCTGAATTATCGGAATTGAAGGATGCTTTATCGTCAGTGATGGAATTTTGATTTTTCTCAGAATTATTGCATTTGCAGTTATCGGGGTTTTTTTCCTTGTTTTGTTGAAGCGTAATGCACCGTCCTTTGCAATTTTATGCGAGGTTACGGTTGTTGCAATAACCGTATTGTCATTGATACCGGAAATTGAAAAACTGCTTTCCTTGCTGAATAATTTTCAAGGAGTTTCTTCTGTAAGTGAAATTTCCTTGAAAACTATGTTTAAAACCTTTGGGTTTCTTGCTGTGGGCGCTGTGGTTTCTGATGTCTGCCGTGATAATGGAGAAAGTGCAGTAGCAAGCGTTGTTGAGCTTAGCGTAAGAATACTTGCAATTTCATGTGCTTTGCCTGTGTTCAGGGCGGTGGTGGAGATTGCATTAACCTTTTTTAGCCTTTAAACCAGATGTGAATATTGCTTTAGTGCGTAGGTGAAAAATGAAAAGAATTCTAAAAAAATGTATTTTTGCGGTTGTGCTCATTTCCGTCTGCTTTTCTTTATCAGTGAAGGTTAATGCATTGGAAGAAAATATAGACAGCTACCAAGATGAATTTGATTTTCAAAGTATAGCGGATGCAGTTGACGGAAAAACGGCGGATATTCTTGCAGAAATCGGGATTGATGAAATCAGTTTTGAAAAAATTTATTCTGTGAAATTTTCAAAGGTTTTGAATGTGCTTTTTGATATAACAAAACGTTCATTAACCGAGCCTTTAAAATTTTTAATTTCTGCTATAGGAATTTTAATCTTGATATCACTTTTTTCCTCGTTTTTTAATTCACCGCAGACAATTTCGGTTATAGGCAGCTCTATAATGGCGCTTTGCATTTCAGTTCCTGTTGTGAATGCGGTAACAACTGCTTTCTCTGTTCTTGAAATTCTTAATGTGTTTACTACAGCTTTTTCAGGTGTATTTATTATGCTGATATCATCTTCGGGTAAATTAGCGTTGGCAACCTCTTACGCCTCGTTTGCGGTATTGTCGGATACATTGTTTTCTATGCTTCTTACAGGTGTTAGTCAGCCAACAATAAATGCAATGTGTTCACTTGGATTTTTATCTTGCTTTGATATATATAAATTCAGCGAAAAAATATCTGCAACAGTCAAAAAGTTTTATGTGTTTTTTTTAGGCTTTATAGGTACGTTTTTTTCGGGAATTGTCACATTGAAGGGGGTTATGGGTGCAGGGGTTGATTCCCTGACATCCAGAGGTATTCGTTTTGTTGTTGGAAGAACTGTTCCTGTTGTGGGGGGAGCGGTCAGTGATACATATTCTGCTCTTGTTTCCAGCCTTTCTCTTATAAAAAGCACAGTGGGCATTTTCGGTATTGTTACCGTTGTTTTTACGGTTTTGCCATCTCTTTTGGAAATTACAGGTTGGGTGTTCGCTTTAAGTATCGTCATTTCTGTTTCTGAGCTTTTAAACTCAGATAACTGCATAGGAATGTTAAGCATTTTTAAAGATTCCTTGATTCTTTTAGGTGCAACAACTGTTTTTTCAGCAGTTATTTTTATTGTGTCGGTGGGTGTGGTTATTTTTGTAAAGGGCGTTTAAAATGACTCAAATAATAAAAACTGTTTTTTTAAATTACGCGCTTTGTGCTTTTGTAGGTGGCGTGTTTGAATATATTGCACCGGAAAGAATGAAGAAAACACTTCGTGTTGTGATAGTTTCCGTTTTGTTGTTGGGGATTTTTTCTCCCATTGTCAAAAGTAAAATTTCTGTTGATGATTTATTTTCCGAAACGGAAATAAGTGAAGAAATCAACTATGATGCTCTTATGCATACGGCTAATCTTACAGAACGGAAATTGAGGGAAGAAATGAAAGAGATACTCATAAATACAGGTGTTAATGAATATGAAATATATATAAGAACATCTGTTGATGAGGAAGAAAATACAGTATACCTGGAGGAAATAAAAATAGAGGTAGGAAATGCATTTAAAGATAAAATTGATGAAATAAAAAGTCAGGTTTCCGAAGAATATCAGGAGATTTTAAAAGTCGGTGTAAAAAATGAATGACTTGTTGAGAAATTTTAAAAAAATAAAAATTGGGAAAAAGAATCTTATTTTAGTTTCAATTGCAGGTTTTATAATGCTGTTGCTTTTAATGGGGGAGTCTTTGTCTGCAGATTCCTCCGAGCCGCTTTCGAAGGAAGACACAGCGCAATACTCTGCCCAATATATAAAGAACACGGAAAAAGAGCTTGAGGCTCTTCTTGAAAGAATTAATGGCGCAGGGGAAGTTGAGGTTATGATAACTCTTGAAAACTGTTATGAAAATGTTTTTGCAAAGGGTTATAACGAAAAAAACGATAATAAAACCGATTCACAGAAAAGCGAATCGGAAGAAGAATACATAATTATAAAAAACGGCTCAAATAACGAGGAATGTCTTGTTGTGAAGGTGTATGAGCCAACTGTTAAGGGTGTTGCAGTGATTGCCCAAGGGGCAGGTAACATTCAGGTGAAAAACGCAATAACTCAAACTGTTTGCGCGCTTTTTGATATAAGTACTGCAAAGGTTTCGGTTGAAAAAATGGCAGGTTGAGAAAGTCAGGTTATAATACCGGATTTGATTCTGAAACTTGCCGCTTCCAACTATTAAAAAAATTAAGTCAAAAGGAGAATATTTATGAATGTATTAATTAAAAGACGACAGCTTATTTTAGCAACACTTGTTGTGGCTTTAGGTGCAGCAGTATTTGTGAATTGGTATTATACCGGGGATAATACCACTATTCAGGCACCGGAAGAAACAACCGAAAGTGAGTATGTTCAGAATCTTGGTGAAGCAAAATACGTTAACGCATCCGGTGAAGAGACAGACTATTTCAGTGAGGTAAAGCTTAATCGCCAGAAATCAAGAGATGAAGCGTTAGATAAACTTAATAAATCACTTGAAAAAGTAAAAAGCGGCAGCGAAGAGGCGAAAGATATAACAGAGTCTATTGATAAGCTTACAGCTCAGATTAAGCTTGAAAGTGATGTTGAAGCACTTATTTCTGCAAAGCTTGCAAGCGAATGTGTTGCAGTTATAAATGATAAATCTGCTCAGGTTGTTGTGGCAAAAGATACTCTTGGCGAAGATGGTGCTTTGCAGATCATTGACGTAATAACAAATAACACAAACTTGTCTGCCGATAAAATTAAAATAACCGAATCAAAGTAAAAAAGGTTCAGAAATTGTCAGTGATTATCATAAAATTGTTCAAAAAATGTTCAGAACTACCGCAAAAATGTTCAAAACTCATGAAAAGTTTTTTCACAGATACTATATCAATATAGTTTCCTTTTCTCTACTGCTACTATATCTATAACAATATCATTATCTATTTCTTTATCTATATCGGCACCCAATCGCATCAAATCGTACCCAATCGTACCCAGTCGTACCCAGTCGCATTTTTTAAATTTTTGACGGCTACGAATTCGTAGCCGTCTTTTTCTAATTTAGAGAGGATTTTATCAAGCGCCTCGGGTGTGTTTTTTACTCCGTTATGAAATAAAACAATTGACCTGTTTTGCACCTTGTTTGTGATTCTTGAATACATTTCATCAACAGAGAGCAGATTCCAGTCAAGACTGTCAGCATTTGATACAAAGTAAAAACCAAAAATAACCCTACGAATAAACGTAGAGTTAAGTTCAATGTTTAATATGATTTCTGAATATTTCTTTCAGGTAGTCAGTAACACCATTTGCAGAATGTATCGTTGCAACCATAAGCTCATCAGCATCAATTTCTGAAAAGTTTATATCATAACCGCAAAAACGAATAAGTTGAGCTGGGAATATTCTTTGCGTTCTGCTGTTACCTTCTCTAAAAGGGTGTTGCTTATGGGATGTCTTTCTAACTCGGCGCTTTTTGCTAAAGTGATACTGGCTTCAACTTTTGAAAGTTGTTCCTCGTTCTATATATTGAATTTATTTATCAGACAAGCTGTATCTTTAATAACAATCATCAGATATGGGTGTTATGCTGTAACTCATTAGGCAGCAATCCCTGCCGATTGTTTAACAAGTGAGATATATTGTTCCATTGATATTTCATTGTATAAAAGCATCCTACACCAATCTTTACACTGTTCATTGACATAAAAGCCTTCCATTTCAACAGAAGCAACAGCGTTATCAATAGCTTTATCAATAGACATATAATCACCTCGCATTTTTATTAATGTACCATAAATTAAGTGTTTTATCAAGTGGGTGTGTCTATATTATTCGGTTTCTGCCTACCTGTATGGTCTATCTCATAATCATCCCAATAAATAAGTTCACTGACGGTTACGAATTCGTAGCCGTCTTTTTCTAATTTAGAGAGGATTTTATCAAGCGCCTCGGGTGTGTTTTTTACTCCGTTATGAAATAAAACAATTGACCCGTTTTGCACCTTGCTTGTAACCCTCGCATACATTTCCTCAACAGAAAGCAGCTTCCAGTCAAGGCTGTCACAATCCCATTGAATCATTTTCATACTGAGGCTTTCTGTTACTTCAATGCTTTTGTTATCGTAATCTCCGCTTGGTGCGCGCAGTATTTTGGGGGCAACGCCTGTTATTGCTTCAATTCTTTTGTTACAGTTAAGTATTTCTTGCTTTATTTCCTGTCGAGTTATTTTGCTGAAAGCAGCGTGAGTATCGGAATGGTTTGCCATTTCGTGACCGTATTTATGAAATTTTTTTACTGCTTCGGGATTTTTCTCAACCCAGTCACCAACGGCAAAAACAGTGGCTTTTGCATTATGGTTTTTCAGTATTTCAATAAGTTCGTCGGTGTCTTCCGCGCTCCAGGCAGCATCAAAGGTTATTGCAATTTTCTTTTCTTTTGTATCAACAGAATATATGGGTAGCTTTCTTGCGGTATTGCTTACGGTTATGCCAATATGAGAAATTGTTATGGTTGAAAAAATAGTAAACGCGAGAATGGTAAAAACTATAAAAACGGAACTTAGTTTAATAACTTTATATTTCAAAAAAATCACCCCGAGAAATTATATTCCCGGAGTGGTTTGTATTATGTGCAATATAAACTATCAATATTCACCGCTCAAAACTGCTTCGGCGCAACGGATTCCGTCAACGCCTGCAGAAACAATACCGCCGGCATACCCTGCGCCCTCGCCACAAGGGTAAAGTCCGCGAAGCCTTGTTGCCTGATAAAACTCATCACGAATGATTCTTATGGGGGAGGAGCTTCTTGATTCGGGAGCAGTAAGCACCGCATCATATAAATTGAAGCCGTGAAGCTTGTTGTCAAAGTCCTGAATTGCACCTGCAATTGTGTCGGTAACTTTTTTCGGCAGAACTTTTCTTATATCGGACATTGCAACGCCTGTGGGACAGGAGGGGTTAACAGCACCTAATTTTGTGGAGGGAATACCTTTTAAAAAGTCACCTAAAAGCTGTGCGGGTGCGGTATAATCTCCGCCACCGAGCTTGAAAGCCTTTTGTTCAATCTCTCTTTGAAGATACATACCTGCAAGAGGGTGGTCACTCTCGAAAGGTGGCTCAATGCCAACCAGCAAAGCACAGTTTGCGTTTTCTTTATCTCGGGCATATTCACTCATTCCGTTAACAACCATTCCGCCTTCTTCGGATGATGCTGCAACAACTGTACCACCCGGGCACATACAGAAGGTGTAAAGACCTCTGCCGTGCTTGGGGTGACAGGCTAATTTATAATCTGCTGCAGGGAGCAGGGGAGAATTCCATAATGAGCCGTATTGAGCCTTATTAATATGTTCTTGTGGATGCTCGATTCTTGTGCCTACGGAGAAGGGCTTTTGAATAATTTCAAGACCTTTTCTGTAAACAAGCTCAAAAGTATCTCTCGCAGAGTGACCGATTGCAAGAATAAGAGCATCGGTTTCAATATCGGTTGTTGTTCCGTCAGGATTTTTATAAGTGACTCCCTGAACAAAGCCATTGGCAGTTATAATGTCAACCAACTGAGTGTTGAATTTTATCTCACCGCCAAGGCGGATAACCTCATTACGAAGATTTTTAACAACTGTTTTCAGTCTATCTGTGCCAATGTGTGGGGTTGCAGAATAAAGTATTTCTTCAGGTGCGCCAAATTCTGCAAAGCGAAGAAAAACCTCTCTGCATCTGCCGTCTTTAATACCTGTTGTAAGCTTTCCGTCAGAAAATGTACCTGCACCACCCTCGCCAAACTGAACATTGGAGTTGGTGTTGAGCACGCGTTCAGTCCAGAATCGGTTAACTTCATTTGTTCTTTCTTCAACTGCAGAGCCGCGCTCCAAAACAATGGGGCTGAGCCCTGCTTTTGCAAGGGTGAGAGCGGCAAACATACCCGCAGGACCAAAGCCGACAACAACAGGTCTTAAAGGAAAATTCCTTTTTGCTTCGGGTATGGTGTATTCATATTTTTGTGTAACGAAAGCCTTGCTTTGCGGAAAAGGAGCAACAATCTTTTCTTCGTCAAGCTCAGTTTCAATTTCCACAGAATAAACGAGTATTATATTGTCTTTCTTGCGGGAGTCAATGGAGCGCCTGGCAAGAGCGAAAGATTTTATATCATTTTCTTTGATTTTTAATGCCTTTGCAGTTGCAGTTTTTACTTCCTCTTCAGTTGCACCCAAGGGCATTTTAATTTCATTTATTCTAATCATTATAAATCCTTATTTCAAATATTTTCCTGCATTGAGACCTGCAATTCTGCCTGTTGTAAAAGCAAGGTGCAGGTTGTAACCGCCACAGTCGCCGTGTATATCAAGAATTTCACCGCAGAGGAATAAACCATCAGCTTTTTTTGACATCATTGTTAGGGGTGAAACCTCATTCGTATTTATTCCGCCTTTGGTAACCTGAGCACTGTCAAAGCCTTTTGAAGATTTTATATTGATTTCAAAATTCTTTAACTGCTCAACAACGGCACTAATCTGAGAATCTCTTATGCTTTTGCATTTTGTTTGTGGCTTTATACCGCTTCTGTTCATAACTGCAAAGCCGAGCTTTAAATTAACAATGCCGTTAAGCAACGCTTCAAATTCAGATTGTGAAGAATTGATAACGCCTTTTTTTATGTGATTGAACAAGTCTTTTTCGTTAATCTCAGGGCATAAATCAAGCCTGATTTTTAAGCCTTTTTTGTTTTCGCAAAGGTGGGAAAGATTCATAACCGGTATTCCCGAAATTGCTTTGTCAGTAAATTGAACCTCTCCGCTTTCATTACCGGAAAGGTTGTTTCCCACATATAATTTTGCATCACATTCCGCTCGAACGCCCTTTAATAAATTTAAATCCTTATCACTTATGACAAGACCGCAAAGGGCAGGGAAGAGGGGTGTTAATGTGTGGCCGAAATTTTCTGCCAAATTATAACAAGAGCCATCAGAACCGTGAACGGAAGATGCTTTACCGCCACCGCATAAAATAACACTGTCAAAAAAATCACCATTAACAGTAAAGCCGTTTTTAAGCTTCTGAACGCTATTGATATGGGTATCTGTTTTAATCGTAACTCTTTCGGATTCAATATTTTTTAAAAGCACATCTTTAATAGTTGAGGCTTGTTGGGAGCGGGGGTAAATACGCCCGTCTTCCTCATAAGAAAGAACACCAAGATTTTTGAAAAACTCTTTGATATCAGAATAAGAATCAGACAGAAGAGCTTTCAAAAATTCCTTTTCACCATAAAAATGCTTTAAGGAGAGGTCTTCGTTTGTGAAATTGCATCTGCCGTTTCCGGTGGCGAGGATTTTTTTACCGCATTTTTGCATTCTTTCAAAAATTACAATCTGAATATCAGGGTTTGCTTTTTGCGCTTCAATTGCCGCGCAAAGTCCCGATGCACCTGCACCGATAATTGCAAGTTTTTTCACAAAACCAACCTCCGTTTCCTTTTATATCAACACGCCAATTATACAATATCTTTCTGAAAGTTACAATACTCTATAAAACATAATTTTACAACAAAAAATGTATCCAAACAAATCCGGTGAAAGCTTTTACTTGCACAAAAAGAATCGGAATTTTTTGTTAATTAATGCTATTTAAATATCTTTGCAGCTTTGGTAATATATCTTCATATTTATCGAAATTAAATATTAATGAGGAGAATTTGTTATGAAACGAGCATTTGGTTTTATTTTAACTTTGGTTATGGTCGTAGGTGTATTAACAAGTGTGCCTGTATCCGTAAATGCGGCAAGTCTTGATGATTTGACATTTGAATTGAATAAGGATGGGAAATCATATTCGTTAACTAAATGTTATTATGCTGCAACAGAGGTTGAGGTGCCGGATATGTACAAAGGACTTCCAGTAACGGTTATTGGCTATGGTGCCTTTTGGGGATGTCATGACCTTGAGAAAATCTCAATACCACATACCATAAAGAAAATGGAGGAACTTGCTTTTGAAGAAGTTTCTACAACAGAGGTTCACATAACCGATTTATCTGCCTGGCTTAATATAGATTTTGCAGGTATTAGTTCAAATCCGTTACATAGCTTTGATTATGGTTCAAGTAATTTGTATTTGAACAATAAAAAAATAGTCAATTTGGTTATACCAGATGGCATAACTAAAATAAAAAAACTGGCATTTGTTGGTTGTATAAGTATAAAAAATGTCACAATTCCTAGTAGCGTTAAAAGTATAGGCGTATCGTCATTTGCTTTTTGCCCGAATATAGAATCAGTTTCTATGGCAGAGGGTATAACTTTAATAGATGGTTATGCTTTTAGGTTGTGTCAAAGTCTTTCATCTATAACAATTCCTGATAGTGTAACAAGCATAGGTGTTTGTTCTTTTTTGTATTCAGGACTAACTTCTTTAACGATTGGTGATAGTGTTACAAGTATAGGTGAAGAGGCGTTTTACGGTTGTAAGATAGATACACTTAAATTAGGTAAAAAAATATCAAGTATAGGTGATTACGCTTTTTGTTGGAATTCTGAACTTACTGACCTAAGCATTCCCGCTAGTGTTACAAGTATAGGAAGTGGAGCGTTTTTTGGTTGCGAAAATGTTCGTTCTGTTACAAATTCAAAAAATGTAAAAACAATAAAAGAATACGCTTTTGGGTATACAGGCTTTTCTTTAAATGAGCCGGAAAAGATAAACGATTTTACAATTCGAGGCATAAAAGGTACCGCAGCCGAAACCTATGCAAAAGAAAATGGATTTAAGTTTGTTGAAATAAAAAAACCAACCAAACCCACGCTCAAAAAGGTTTCAAATATTGATGGTAACGTTAAGGTAACCTGGGGAGCAGTTGAAGGTGCAGATTTATACAGAGTTTACCGTATGGTAAGCGGTGGAGAATATGAGTATATAGGCTCAACAAGCAATACATCATACACAGATAAAAAAGCACCTGCTGGAAAGACCTGCAGATATAGAATCAAAGCTAAAAACGAAGCCGGTTATTCTGAATATAGCGCAAGCATTGCTATTAAGCATATAGACGAACCTACTCTTAAATCAACAGAAAACTCTGCTTACGGTGTTTTGATTAAATGGGGTAAGGTAACCGGTGCAAAGACATATAGTGTCTATCGTAAAGTGAGCGGTGGAGCGTATGAATACCTCGGAGCAACAAGTAATACATATTACACAGATAAAACCGCAAAATCCGGTACTAAATATTACTATGCAATACGCGGTAAGAACGAAGAAAGTATATCAAGTCAGTCTGCATCACTTTCTAAGTATTACCTTGCAGACCCGACCTTGAAAACACCTACAAGTACTACAAGCGGAATCAAGCTTAGCTGGAGCAAGGTAACAGGTGCGGAAGGTTATATAGTTTATCGTAAAACCGGTAGCGGAAGTTACGAAAAGCTCAAAACCATAGAAGGTGTATCAAAGCTTTCATATACAGACACATCAGCACAGAAGGGTAAGAAATACACCTACAAAATCAAAGCCTACAAGAGCAAGACCTACAGCGCATATTCAGATGCAAAGTCTATAACAGATAAATATTAAATAATAAATCGTTGGGACACAAAATCAAATTGTGTTCCAACGATCGTTTTTTATTAAAGCGATGAATTAAAAGCTCATTTTGTAATTTTCTTAAATAACATTAATTTTAAAAACGCATACTTTTAATTATTTCATCAATATAATAAAAAAAGGTTTACAAAATGTTTTGTTTTTGATATAATTCTTTGGAATATGTGCTTTTATAAGCGAAATCATTTCAAACGGAGTTTGGAGGAATATATATGAAACGTGTTGAAATTGCCCAACTTTATAAAAATGCAGAGCAATTTACAAATGGTGAAATCACAGTTTGCGGTTGGGTTAAAACCCAGAGAGCATCAAAGGCAATCGGTTTCCTTGAAATTAACGATGGTGGTTGCTTCAAGGGTTTGCAGGTTGTTTTTGAAGACGCAAAAATTTCTAACTTTAAAGAAATTTGCAAAATTAATGTTGGTGCGGCAGTAATTGTTAAAGGTAATCTTATCCTTACACCTGATGCAGCACAGCCCTTTGAAATCAATGCAACAGAGATTGTTATTGAAGGCGAATCAACACCCGATTATCCTTTGCAGAAAAAACGTCACACACTTGAATATCTCCGTACTGTAGGACATCTTCGTCCTCGTGCTAATACTTATTCTGCAGCATTCCGCGTTCGTTCTGTTGCGGCATTTGCAATTCACAAATTCTTCCAGGAGCGCGGCTTTATGTATGCCCATACACCGCTCATTTCCTGCAGTGACTGTGAGGGTGCAGGTGAGATGTTCCAGGTTACAACATTTGATATAAACAATGCGCCCACAAAAGAGGACGGAACAGTTGACTATTCTCAGGATTTCTTCTGTAAACCCGCTTACCTTACTGTTTCCGGTCAGCTTGAGGGAGAAATTATGGCGCAGTCCTTTGGTAAAATTTATACCTTCGGACCAACATTCAGAGCAGAGCGTTCCTATACTCAGCGCCACGCTGCAGAGTTCTGGATGATTGAGCCTGAAATTGCTTTTGCAGACCTTTCAGACGATATGGATCTTGCAGAAGATATGATTAAATATGTTATTAAATATGTTCTTGAAAACTGCTCTCAGGAGCTTGAATTCTGCAACAAGTTCATTGATAAAGGTCTTATTGAACGCCTTACAACAGTTGCTAATTCCGATTTCGCAAGAGTTACTTATACTGATGCGGTTAAAGAGCTTGAAAAGAACAATGACAACTTCCAGTTTAAAGCATATTGGGGTTGCGATTTGCAGACAGAGCACGAGAGATATCTTACAGAACAGGTGTACAAAAAGCCTGTTTTCGTAACAGACTATCCTAAGGAAATCAAAGCATTCTATATGCGACTTAATGACGATGGTAAAACTGTTGCCGCAGCAGATCTTCTTGTTATGGGTATCGGTGAAATTATCGGTGGTAGCCAGCGTGAAGAAAGACTTGATGTGCTTACTGAAAGAATTAAAGAAATGGGTCTTAAAGAGGAAGATTACTGGTGGTATCTTGATCTTCGTCGCTATGGCGGTACTCACCATGCAGGCTTTGGTCTCGGCTTTGAAAGACTTATCATGTATATGACAGGTATTTCCAATATACGTGACGTTCTTCCATTCCCCAGAACAACAGGTACAGCAGACTTTTAATTAGGAGAAAATTATGGCGAAATCTTATCTTTCAATGTCCTGTGAGGAATTGAGAAATGAATATAATTCTGTGAAAGCAGAGTATGAAAATCTTAAAGCTCAGGGGCTTTCCATTGATATGTCACGAGGTAAGCCCGGGGCAGATCAGCTCGATATTTCCGATGGCATGCTCGATGCTCTTTCTGACGGGAATTTTAAATGCGAAAATGGCCTTGATGTTAGAAACTACGGCATTCTCGACGGTATTCCCGAGTGCAAAAAGCTCTTTGCGGATTTGCTTGAGGTTAAGCCCGAAAATATAATTATC
Organism: Acutalibacteraceae bacterium; assembly: GCA_045604605.1. Taxonomy (GTDB): domain Bacteria; phylum Bacillota; class Clostridia; order Oscillospirales; family Acutalibacteraceae; genus DTU089. The sequence continues at coordinate 36,622 of JAZUOL010000039.1, forward strand.
GGCGGTAACTCAAGCCTTTCGCTGATGTTTGATTATGTTGCTCAATGTATGTATATGGGTGCAGGCTTTACTCCTTGGTCACAGCAGGGTAAGGTTAAATTCCTTTGTCCCTGTCCCGGTTACGACAGGCATTTTGCAATTTGCGAATATCTCGGAATAGAAATGATTAATGTACCTATGACGGAAGACGGTCCCGATATGTCAGTTATTGAGGAAGCTGTTAAGGATGCTTCTGTTAAGGGTATGTTCTGCGTTCCCAAATATTCAAATCCTCAGGGTATAACATTCTCTGCGGAAACTGTTAAGAGAATTGCAAATCTTGATACCGCTGCAAAGGATTTCAGAATTATCTGGGACAATGCTTATTGTGTCCATGACCTTACAGATACAACTGATGAGCTTCTTAATATTTTCGATGTTCTTCCCGAAAGGAATAAAAATATGGTTGTTGAGGTTGCTTCAACCTCCAAAATTTCATACCCCGGTGCAGGTGTGTCATGCATTGCAACATCTGTTGATAATATAAAAGAAATTCTCAAAAGGCTTACTGTTCAGGCGATCAGCTATGATAAGGTTAATATGCTTCGTCACGTTAAGTTTTTCAAGGATGTTAACGGCATAAAGAATCATATGAAGCTTCATGCAAAAATTCTTAAACCTAAGTTTGACGCGGTTATTGATACCCTTGAAGCAGATCTTTCAGGTCTTGAAATTGCAGAATGGGTGAACCCCAACGGTGGCTATTTTATCAGCCTTGATGTAACAGGGGGAAGTGCATCCAGAGTAGGTGTTCTTTGTAAGGAAGCAGGTGTTACACTTACAAATGTTGGTGCAACCTATCCTTACGGAAAAGACCCTACAGACAGCAATATCCGTATTGCTCCCACATTTCCCACACCCGAAGTGCTTTCAAAAGCTGTGAAGGTTCTTACAACCTCCGTTAAGCTTGCTTGTCTTGAAAATCTTTGTAAATAAGAGGTCTTGTTATGATAAGAATAGGTCATGGCTATGATGTTCACGCTTTCGCCGATAACAGAAAATGTATTATCGGCGGTGTTGAAATTCCTTATGAAAAAGGTCTTTTAGGTCATTCGGATGCTGATGTTTTGTTGCACGCTGTTTCTGACAGCCTTTTAGGTGCGGCAGCATTGGGAGATATAGGAAAGCATTTTCCTGATACTGACCCTGAATATAAGGGTGCAGACAGCTTGAAGCTTCTTTCTTTCGTTGTGGGACTTGTTGAGGAAAAGGGCTACAAGGTTGTTAATATTGATGCAACTGTTATTGCTCAGGCACCAAAGCTTGCTCCTTATATTACACAAATGCGCGAGAATATAGCAAAGGTTTTAAATGTTGACGTTGATTTTGTTAATGTCAAGGCTACAACAGAAGAAAAATTAGGCTTTACTGGGCGCAAGGAGGGTGTCTCCGCCCACTGTGTTTGCCTTATAGAAAGTAACTAAAATAACCCCCCTTTCATATTATGTACAAGACAGTTTGTCTAACTTAATATGGAAGGGTCTTTTTATGATAAAAAAAGGTATCAAGGTCGGCTCTTTGACCTACGCTATGAAAGGGCGTGACCTTTTGCAAAAAAGTGGTTATAAAGCGTATCTGACCCGCAATCCTCAACCTGAAACAGACGAGGGGTGCGGGTATGTTATTTATGTCAGTAACATTGATAAGCGGTGTTTTTCGGTTCTGAAATCAGCAGGTATAAGGGTTATGGGTGTGGTTGATTTAGGTGATGTCTTGTGATTTATCTTGATAATGCAGCCACAAGCTTTCCTAAGCCTACTGAAGTTATAAGGGCGGTGAATTCAGCTTTTTTCTCTTATGGCGCGAATCCGGGCAGAAGCGGACATGATATGTCGGTTGCATCTGCAGCTCAGGTGTATTTATGTCGGGAGAAGCTTAATCAGTTTTTTAATGGCTACGGAAGTGAGTTTGTATCGTTTTTCCCGAATTGCACGTATGCCCTGAATACTGCAATAAAAGGACTTGCAAAGGAAGGGACGCATATAATCATTTCCTCTCTTGAACACAATTCGGTTTTAAGACCTGTTCATAAGCTGAAAAAAGAGGGGAAAGCAGATTATGCAGTTTTCAAGGTCGGAAAAACAAATGAAGAGACAATAGAAAATTTTAAAGCATCTTTTAAAGAGAATACAGCTTTATGTATTGTAACAGCTGTATCAAATGTTTTCGGAAATATTTTACCATTGAAAGAGTTATCAGACATTTCACATAAAAACGGAGCATATTTTTTTGTTGACGGAGCACAAGGGGCGGGAGTTGTTGAAATTAATATGAAAAATCAAGGCATTGACTGCTTGTGTGTGCCCGGTCACAAAAGTCTTTTGGGACCTATGGGAACAGGTGCTTTGCTGCACAATAAACTGGATTTTTCCTCAATTATTGAAGGCGGGACAGGTACGGCATCATTTGATTTTTCTCAGCCTCAGACCTATCCGGAGCGCCTTGAAAGCGGAACATTAAATGTTCCTGGTATCTGTGGCTTAAGAAAGGGTCTTGAGATAGTTGAAAAAAACGGTAGAAATAGAATTTTTTCAAAAGAATCTGAACTTTGCAAGCAATTGTTTTATGGGTTAAAGCAATTGCCGAAGGTATCGCTTTATGGCGAAAATTATGATAGCTTTCGGTATGCTCCTCTTGTTAGCTTCAATGTGGAAAATATGCATAGCGAACAGGTTGCAGCATATTTAAACAGAAATGGTTTTGCGGTAAGAGGTGGATATCATTGCGCTCCTTTGGCGCATATTTCAAACGGAACTGAAAAGCAAGGTGCAGTACGAGTTTCGCCCTCATTTTTCAATGAAAAAAAAGATATAAATAATCTGTTAAATTTAGTCAGAAAAATTGCAATTTAAGAAGTTATATGATATAATTACAATATATTGGGTAAAAATGTTTAAATACGACACAGAAAGCGGTGATTTAATGAGCGGGATAATGAATTTTCTTGAGAAAATCGGAGATGCACTTATGAGTTTTAACTTCCTGTCTGATTTTCTTGATATTCTTCTCGTTGCATTTATTATTTATGAGGGAATAAAGCTTATTAGAGGTTCAAGAACCTTTTTGCTCATTAAAGGTATCGCAATTCTCGGTGTTGTTTACGGAATTGTTAATTTACTGGAAATGGAAGCCTCGCAATATATTATGTCCGAGGTAATGAAAAGCGGTCTTATTATTCTTGTTGTTTTGTTTTCACCGGAGATTCGCAACATCCTTGAAAAATTCGGTAGACGCTCAATTTCAGATTTATCCTTTTTTAATTTCAAAAACGGAGAGAGCTACGAACAAGAAGTTACCGCAACAGTAAACAACTTCTGTAAAGCCGCAAATGATTTGAGCGACACAAAAACAGGTGCACTTGTGGTTTTTGAAAAAGATGCACCTCTTCAGGATATTATAAAAACGGGTACAGTCCTCGATGCTCAATCCTCTCCCGAGCTGTTTAACGGTTTGTTTTTTAAAAACTCTGCGCTTCATGATGGTGCTGTTGTTGTTCGTGATAGCAGGATTTATGCCGCAGGTTGTATTTTGCCGTTGACCCAAAACAATTCTCTTGACAGTGAATTGGGTACTCGCCACAGAGCAGCAATCGGAATGAGCGAGCAGAGTGATGCAGTTGTAGTTGTTATATCGGAAGAAACGGGAGCAATTTCCGTAGCTGTTAACGGAGCTCTCACTCGTGATATCACCCGAGGTAAGCTCCGTGAAACGCTTTTAAGTGAGCTGATACCCAACAATTCCGATAACGATAGCAAAAAGAAAACCAGATTATTTAAAAGAAATAAAAACAAAAATTCAGGAGGCGATATGGATGAAAACTAAATTCAAACTTAACGACCTCTTCAATAACGATAAATTCCTTTTGTTTTTTTCACTTTTTGCTGCTTTGATAATATGGGTAATGGTTGTAGTAAATGTCAGTCCCGCAACAACCAGAGTTATTCAAGACGTTAAGGTGAATATTGATACCACAATCCCATCTCAATTCGGACTTGAGGTTTTTGGTGAAACTGATTTTACGGTTGATGTTACTGTTGAAGGTAAGAAATATCAGATATCTTCCGCCGCGCTTTCTGCAGAAGATATTGTCATTACTGCACAAACAAACAATGTTGATTCTGCAGGTAACAGAACGCTCCAGCTTAAGCCCGAAATCCCTGAGGGCGCTGATTATAAAATAACAACTCTTTCTTCAAAATCCATTGATGTTTATTTTGATACTGCCAAAACAGTCCAGATGGTTATAGAACCCAAGGTGGTTGCAAACGGTTTTCCGATTGTTAATGAGGGCTTTACCTGTGGAGATATTAATTTATCTGAAACCTCAGTTACCTTAACAGGTCCGTCAACGGAAATCAACAGTATCGAAAAGGTTATTGCAAAGCTGGTTTTGGATAAATCACTTTCTTCAAATAAATCCGCCGATGCGGAAATTGTTCCCCTTAATGATAAAAATAAAAGTGATTTCAAATATACAACAATGAATATCAACAAGGTTGTTCTCACAATACCTGTTTTGCAGGTTAAGGAGTTAAAAACAATAGCAGCTTTTAAAAATGCACCTGATAATTTTGTTGTAACACCATTGGAATATACTGTTTCTCCGGAAAAGGATTTGTTTAATATTTCCGTTGATGATTATGAAAAAACTGTTGACTTTACAGTTGGAACAATAGATTTCAAAACACTTTCTCCTTCAAACCATGTTTTCACATTCCTTGCGGAAAATGTAGCAGTAGCAGAGGAAAGTAAAACTGAAGAATTTACTGTTAATGTTGATATGTCTGAAATCAGTCAGGAGTATATAACAGTCTCCTCTGATAAATTTACTGTAAATAACCCCGGAAAGAAAGAATATAAAATTTCTCAACTAAACAAATCTGTTGTGGTTGTTGGTAAGGACAAAGACCTGGAAGCCATAACAGGAGATAATATTAAAATTGAGATAGATTTATCTGAAATTGATATCAACAAGGGGCAGTCCGTAAGTGTTCCTGCAGTAGTAAGCGTTGATAATGCAGGATGTTGGATTTATGGCACATACTCTGTTGATATAAGCTTATAAAAATAAAAAGGAGGGCAATTCAATTGAAATATATAAAGCTGTTGTCAGTGCTTTTGTGCATTGTTATACTTTTTTTGTGTTCGGGTTGCTCTCTTAATTTCTTTTCTGTTGAAAGTCTGATGAGCCCACCGGCACAATCCGGTAAAAACGGCGAGGTTGAAGCGGCTTTCAAAAAGCTTATGTCGGAAAAGAATATTCAGTTAAGAATACCTGAAAGCGGAGATTATCAGACCTCCTTCGTTTTGTTTGATGTGAACAACAACGGCTTTGAGGAAGCTATGGTTTTTTACACTGATTCATCTGTTGATGCATCTGTGAGAATGGCGTTTCTGGAATGTATAAAAGATACTTGGGTAATCTCTGCGGATATAAAGGGCGCCGGAAGTGGTGTTTATGACATCTCTTTTTCAGATATGGATAATGACGGTAATAGTGAAATATTGGTCGGTTGGTCTCTTTATGACAGTAAAACGGTAAAAATTGTCAGCATATATGAGGTTTCCAAAGGGGATAAAGGTGTTTTAACGCTGAATACTTTAGGAACAGAATATTATAATGCAAAATCAATTACTGATTTCAATAATGACGGTAAGGACGATTTGCTTCTTGTATATCTGGATGATTCAGGGGAAGTACAAAAGTCGTTTTTCCGTTGCTTTTCAGTTTCTGAAAATAAAGAGTTTCTTAAATATGGTGAGGTAAGAATAGACAGTCACATAAATTCAGTTTCAGCAATACAGTTTGATACTGTTATGTATAAGGATGAGGCTTGCAAACGTATATTCATCGACTGCGTAAAGACTGAAGTATCAATGTTTACGGAAATGCTCTATTGGGACGCTTTGAAATCTTCAATTGTCAGAGAAACCAAAAGTCCCTCTACAAAAAATTTAAGAAATTCAAAAATTCATTGTCGCGATATTGATGGTGACGGGCTTTTGGAAATTCCGTCAAATACCAAGCTTTATGGTGATGAAAAGCTTTTAA
>JAZUOL010000040.1:0-5445 GCA_045604605.1 Acutalibacteraceae bacterium
ACACCATCTATAAGCATACGAAGCTCTGAATCCTCAAAGCTCCTTGCTTCAAGAAATGAACCGGCACGTGTTTGTTCAATATCATACCCCGCCTCTTTAAGAAGGGATATATTTCTGCCTATTGCCTTTCGCTCAATAACAATTCCGTAATCATCCTCCAAATATCTTGCGATATCCTCCTGCTTTAAAGGATGGTCGAAATCGCTGTATTTCTCAAAAATCTGTAAGATACGAATAAGCGCCAATTTTTTGGGTTCAAGCTCAGCCATAACAATACTCCTGACACAAACATATTAACAATATCATTGTACCATATTCGCACCATAAAACAATTGTTATATGCACCAAAAAGAGTGCATATTTTATTGTGTAATATAATCAAACAGAAATCTTGTATTTTTATCTGGTTATGTTAAATTAAGCAAGAGAATAGAAAACAACTCAAACTAAACACTGGAGGCAAGCTATGAATATCATTGAACACGAAAAGAACAAATTATCACTTTTAGAAAAAAAGAGAGCTGAGCTTTTGACTAGCTTCATAGAAGTTTACGAATTAGATTCTGATAACTACGAGAGTTCTGAAAGTATTTATGAAGGCTATATATGCGGTGACATTGAGCTTGAATGGTTTGACAACCGCGACTTAGATTACTTAACCCAAATGGTCAGCTCACAAAACCATCTTATGTATTTATTAGAACAACTTGATACAGAGGACAAAAAAGCCTTACATGATATTAACAAAGGTTTTGAAATCGTGGTAAGTGAAGCTCGTCGTATAAAACAAAAACGACTCGAAGATATAGAGAAAGCTCAGGATGTTATAACACTAATGGATGAAATCATACAAACCTGCGATAAAAACAGGAAATAATACGATTTTGGTAGAATAAGATCAATATGCTCGATTTAGGATGCCAACAATAATTATATAAAAATCCAGTAAAAATTTTTCAAAGAGAAAAGTATGGACCACAAAGCTATTCAAATAATTGACGAAAACAATAATATCGTTGATACTTTTAAAACTTACACTCTGCTGTGCAAGCTTTTAAAAAAGCAAAAAAATCGGAAGAGTGGATAAGGAATCATCTTAATGTTTACTATATGAAAGATTACTAGACAACAATTTCTAGATTTTTAGACTGTCAACTCGGAGAAAGGATGCTCAAAGGAATTACGCCTGACGATGAACGCGAAGCGCTGATGCTCGAATCATATAATGTGATTGTAGATTCGACATTTTACAATCACATTATAATTTCTTATTCACTAAAAAATGTCGCTTGCGAAGAGACATTTAAACAGCACCTATAATAACCTCTTTATCAATTTTTCCGATAAAGATATTATCTTCTGCTGTTAAGGCTTTAGGATCGGGGTTTTCAAGAATAATGCCATAGCTTGGTGAATCGGTTTCACAGGGTGCAATGAAAGCATTATTTTTCACCTTCAAATCATAAACCATTGGTCTGAAGAAAATATAACCTCTGCTTTTTCCCTCTCTACCGGAAGGCCCGTCAAAAATATTCTTTTCAATGAGAATACTATGGTGGTCAATATCTCCATGATGACCAACACCCGGGAAGCCGTCACATTTGAAAATGTTGTTTCTGATTACTATATTACGGCAGACTGTGTCATCGCTCTTAAAATCAAGAAGAGTGCCGTCACAATTATAAACAGGACCATAGGAGCCTTCACGAGCTAAGTCAAGCTGAATCTGCTCATTATAAAGTCTGTCATCAATTACGGTATATGTAGGCCCATCAAAAACACAATTCTGAACAACCGCATTTTCAGTACTGTTTATTTCAATACAATGCCAATGAGCACAATGACGGAATTTGCAGTTTTCAATGGTGATATTTCTGCAATGAACCGTATTTACAAGGGTTATTCTTTCATCAAGATTTTTGTTACCGTCAAATATACCACCTGAAATCACAACATCGTGAGTGCCTTCATATTCACCCCATTCAGGCTCGGAATAAGAAGCGAGCAAATATCTTGTAAAAGGCTCACTTTTATCACTTCTGAGAATGATCGCATCATCTGAAAACTTAAGATGCTGATATGAATAGAAAATCAAAGCACCTGAAATAAGATATGTACCATCAGGAAAATAGACAGTACCGCCACATTTAAGCTCGTCAATGCAAGCCTGCAAGGCTTTAGTGTCATCGTGTATTCCGTCACCGAAAACATTTTTATTTTGTTTTACATTAATAAACCTCATAATTAAACCTCGTTTGTAATAATTCGGAATTTATTCAAAAGTTTGGATATTAAGCTTATGTATTCAGTTATGTGATTAAATCACAAGTTATATTTACGAATGAAATATGATGGCGTACAGCTCCATGCGTGGCAGAGGCTGTTTATCATTCTGTCTTTATACGGTGAGAAATCAAGGTCATCGGGAATATATGCTTCCCAGAAGGTATCTGCACCAAGCTCAACCATACCACCCCAGAATTTTTTCAAGTATTGTGCCGCTTTGTCCTTCATATCAAGCTTTAGCATAGCTTCAATAACATAATGGCGCATATACGGTGTAACAGGCTGCTTGAATTCCTTGTTATCAAGGCAGGAAAGAAGAAGTTGTTTTGCTTTCTCTCCGGTTATAACACCTCCCAATATCATCCAGACCTGAGAATGAACACTGAGCTGATTATTGTCTATATCATTTACAAATACTTTTTTACTTTCATCATAAAGATGCTTTTTTGAAGCGGAACAAACCTCGGAAATGAGGGCAGAATATTTTTCATATTCTTCATCACCGATTGCTTTGAGCAATTCTGAAAAGCGTTCAAGAGTATAAATATACACCCCTTGTAATGCGGTCACACATTCAAGACCGGGACACCAATCAATAAAAGCAAACCAACCATCCTGCTTTGTTGCAATCAGATTTTCGTCAAGTATAGCTTTGAAGCTTTCAAGCTGTGATTTGCAAATCTCCAAAAGGTCATTTACAACATCCATATCCTCTGTATGCTCAAAATAATCGCACACACTTACAACGTATAAAAGTGCATAATCCTCAATATGTGTAGCACCCGAATGGTAGTAAGGGGTTTCATAAACAAAGGAGGGCAGAAAGCCGAGATTGTTGCATTCCCCTGCTGCAAAAAGATACAAGCATCTTTTTACGATTTCAAGGTTATTGAACGTATAAAAATTTGCAAGGGCTTCAAGACGAAGGTCGCCAATCCAAAGACGGCGGTCACGCTTGGGACCATCCTCAAAAAATGTCTGCATACATTCTTTAAGAGTATTTGTTGCAACAAGGTCAATTTTATTAAGCAAAGTATCCTTTGTACTTGAAGACTCCAGAACAGATACATCGGCACTTGTTGAAGCACGGAAGCTGAAATCAAAGAGCCTTATTGGTCGGGTAGTTCTATCTACCGTTATTTTTATGTATCTGCAGGCGTATCTTCTTGGCATAGTTATTTTCTGAGGAAAATCAAGGTTGATGACCTCCTCCTGCAACCAGGTTTTTGAAAGTATGCCGTTATATTGAGAAAAATCGTCATTGATTTCTCTCATATCTTCACCGAACTTTATATTCAAACGAACAGGAGCATCAACGAAAATATCAACTCTATCAAAAGCAAAGGAAAAATGCCCTACTGCGTGTTCCCCAAGGTCAAGAAGAACACTATCCCCGTCCAAGCCGATAAATTTGGTTATGTCAGGAGCAATGTTTTTATAATGCAGTTCAGGAAAATTCTCCTGAGCCTTACTTAAAAAGTAGTTTTTATCTTTCATTGCATATACATCTCACTTTTAAATCGCAGTTTTGATTCATAAAATCAAGTTACGCAAATTAAATTTTTTTATTATCTGCAATAGGCTTCTATTGCTTTACGAATAAATCCAGCAGTACCTTCGCCGTTTTTATCAATATTATTCTTATTTAATTAATTTTCTGTGTATAGCGTAACAGGACCATAAAGACCGCCCGATACATAATCTTTTGCAAACTCTATCTCTGCCTCAAAATACGGTGATAGTTCTTCCGTTTTCCATTTATCAAAGTAATCGGTATTAACATACCAGTTGGCGGAAGTGTTAGTTACAATAATTTTCAGTTTATTCTCTTTATCAAGCACACCTGCAGGTATTTTTGCTCTGTATGGTGATGCCAAAGATGTTCCTAAATGCCGGTCATTGAGATAAACGTCAGCTGTGAAATGCACTTCTCCAAGGTCAATTTCGCCTTCTTTTCCTACCTTCTCAGCCGGGAGTTTAAATGCTGTTTCATAAACACCGCTACCTGAGTAAGCCTCACCAATCAAGCATGACCAATCACCAAGCTCCACAGAAACTGCTTTGTCAGAATGCTTTATGTTTTTTAATCCGTTTTCATCACAGGTAAGCTCAATATCTTTGCAAAAACGAAAGTCATTTGTAATGTGGAATTTATTATTAAAATTCTTTTTAAGCTCTGCATCAAAAGCTTCATCTGTAAGCAGAACAACTGCGGTTTCACCTATGGCAAGAGAAAGGTGCAAAATTTTATTATCTGCTTCAAGGCGTTGCAGTTTACCAGTTTCCAAATCAAGAATATAGCCCTTTGAGGAAGGTAGATGAATACTATAATCCCTTGTTTCACCTGATTCCCGGAACAGGCAGAATATTTCTGCGTTTTCTACCTTTCTGTGAATGGCACGTAACCCTTCACCATCAACCTTGATTACAGGATTAAGATTTTCAAGTTCATAAGAAACTCTGCCGCCACATTCGATAAAACTATCCAATGCTTCTTGTGTGGAATCGGGAATGAATGCACCTTCAGGAACGATAATATGCTTGTATTCCGCTCTGCCAATGTGCAAAGAGCCATCCTCTGTTATTTCTGCATCCTGCAAAACATCATCAATAATATCAAAATCCACCATCATATCTTCAAGGGTTCTGCCGAGAGTATCAAACTCTTTTGCAACGGACTCTGCATTCAAACCACCTTGAAAATCGCAAACAGGATAGTAAAGGGCAGTTTCGCAGACACGCTCTCCGAGAGATGAGATATATGATAATCTTTCTGTGTAACGATTGAACTGACTGAGGTAACTATAATAGATTTGATTTTCCGTAAAAATGGGCAATTCTTGTGCAAGAAGCTGACCTTTGCGTCCGAGAGGAAAATTAAAGGGATTAAACACGTTTATTCCACGCACCGCCTGATAGCCTACGGTATAGCGCATTATATCGTAAGTAAGGCCCGGTCCTGCTACACCGAAAATTTCGCTCATAGCAAGCTTTGTTCCGTTCTGTGCAGCGGCAGATGAAGCATATCTGGGGAAAAATCCGTTGTAAGCATTCATATCATCTATATTCTCTGCTCTGTTTTCAGGGTAAAGCTGACTCCCGATAAAATCGATACCGGGAATATCAAAGCTCCTGAGGGCACGCATAAGATTAAAATTA
>JAZUOL010000041.1:0-134250 GCA_045604605.1 Acutalibacteraceae bacterium
ACCTTGATGCTGCCGGTGCTCTCGTAAAAATTGAGCCCACAAAGCATGAGGTTGGTACCTGCTATCGCTGTCATACATCTGTTGAGCCCCGTGTTTCAAAGCAGTGGTTCGTTAAGATGGAGCCTCTTGCAAAGCCTGCCATCAAGGTCGTACGTGACGGAAAGGTTAAATTCATTCCTGAACGTTTTGATAAGATTTATTATAACTGGATGGAAAACATCCGTGACTGGTGTATTTCGCGTCAGCTCTGGTGGGGTCACAGAATTCCTGCCTGGTATTGTGAAGATTGCGGTAGTGTTACTGTTGACGTTAACGCTCCCGAAAAATGCTGTAAATGCGGCTCTGCAAATCTTACTCAGGATGAGGATACACTTGACACCTGGTTCAGTTCAGCGCTCTGGCCCTTCTCAACACTCGGTTGGCCCGATAAAACAAAGGATTTAGAGCATTATTATCCAACAAATACTCTTGTTACCGGTTATGATATCATCGGTTTCTGGGTATCCCGTATGATTTTCTCCGCTCTTGAATATACAGGCAGAGTTCCTTTTGATACAGTTCTTATTCACGGTCTTGTTCGTGATGCACAGGGTAGAAAAATGTCCAAATCTCTCGGTAATGGTATTGACCCCCTTGAGATTATCGACCAGTATGGCGCAGACGCTCTTCGTTTCTCTCTTGCAACTGGTAACAGCCCCGGTAATGATATGAGATTCTTGCCCGAGAAAATTGAAGCAAGCCGTAACTTTGCTAATAAACTCTGGAATGCAAACCGTTTCATTCTTATGAATCTTGGTGAGGATGAGCCTGCACCTCATATCCCCGAAAATCTTGCAACTGAAGATAAATGGATTTTGAGCCAGTTTAATAGCCTTGTTAAAGCGGTTACAAACTCTCTTGAAAACTATGAGCTTGGTATCGCAGTTCAGAATCTTTATGACTTTATCTGGGATGTATTCTGTGACTGGTACATTGAAATTGCAAAAATCCGTCTTAACGGTGATAATGAAGAGGGCAAAAAGACTGCTAAAGCAGTTCTCGTTTATGTAATGAGCAACACTCTTAAGCTTCTTCATCCCTTTATGCCTTTCATTACCGAGGAAATCTGGCTTGCTCTTCCTCACGATGGTGAATCAATTATGATTTCCGAGTGGTGCAAGTATGATGAAGCTCTCAATTTCTCTGTTGAAGAAGAGGCTATGGAACGCGTTATGACTGCTATTAAGGCAGTTCGTAACCGCCGTGCAGAAATGAATGTTCCTCCCTCAAAGAAAGCAAAGCTCTATATTGCAACAAAATACACCGAGGATTTCACAAACGGTAGCGTGTTTATGAACAGACTTGCATCCGCTTCCGAGGTTGAAATCGGTGATGAATTTGAAATTGAGGGTAGTGTAAGCGTTATTACAGAAAGCGCAAAGATTTACATTCCTCTTAATGAGCTTGTTGACTTTGAGGCAGAAAAAGCAAGACTTCAGAAAGAGCTTGACGCTGCAAAGAAGGATTTAGAGTTTGTTGAAAATAAACTTAACAATCCCGGATTTATGGCAAAAGCACCTGAAAAGGTTGTTGCTCAGCAGAGAGATGCACAGGAAAAACATAAAGCTAAAATTGCAATGCTTGAAGAAAGCCTTCTTAAACTCAAATGAATTATATTGAAGCAGTAAAATATATACATTCATTATTAAAATTCGGTATCCGTCCCGGTCTTAACGGGATGGATGCCTTATTGCATTTTCTTGGTAACCCCCATAAGAAGCTAAAATATGTTCACGTAGCGGGAACAAATGGAAAAGGCTCCACTTCAACTGCGATTTCTAATGTTTTTATTGAAGCGGGTTACAAGGTTGGTTTATATACATCTCCTTATGTAACTGATTTTCTTGAAAGAGTGCAGTTTTGCGGTAAACCCATTGATAAAGCACTTTTTGCAAAATGTGTTGAAAAAGTAAGGTTTGCCGTTGAAGAACTTGAAAAGAAAGAGATTATTATAACAGAATTTGAAGCCTTGACCGCAGCCGCATTCCTTTGTTATAAAGAGCTTCAGTGCGATGTTGTTGTTCTTGAAGTTGGTTTGGGCGGAAGACTTGATGCCACGAATGTTATTGAAGCTCCTTTAGTCAATGTTATTACATCGCTTTCAATTGACCATTCTGCAATTTTAGGTAATACAATTGAAGAAATTACCTTTGAGAAATGTGGTACAATTAAAGAAAACGGAAATGTAGTTTGTTCTCCGGGTCAACCTGAAGGTGCAATAAAGGTTATTGAAAAAACAGTTGAAGAGAAAAATAACACTCTCACAATACCTTGTGAAAGTGATATCAGAGTAAATAAAAGCGATATTTTCGGAACGGATTTTTCATATAAAAATCAAAATTATTTTGTTAAAATGGCAGGGGAGCATCAGGTGAAAAATATGACCTGTGTTATTGAAGCCTGCAATATTTTAAAGGAATACTTTAATCTTACCGATGACAATATTAAAAACGGAATAAGAGAAACCCTTCTTCCTGCAAGAGTTGAAATTATATCTGAAAAACCCCTTGTAATTCTTGATGGTGGGCATAACGAGGATGGTGCTAAAGCCTTTTATAATGCGGTTTTGCCCGAGCTTGAAAGCAAATCAAGAGTTATTGTAATTGCGGGAATGATGGCTGATAAAGCTGTTGAAAACTCTCTTAAACCGCTTATGCTTAAAGCCGATGCTTTCTTTGCGGTAACTCCTGATAATCCCAGAGCAATGAACGCCCATGATTTAGCGGAAATAGCTGTAAAATATTCAAAGCAAGTGTTCACAGTGGGAAATATTAAGGAGGCGGTTAAAATAGCTTATGCTGCCGCAGATGAAGATACCGCAGTATTGGTTGTGGGGTCCCTTTATCTTGCAGGTCAAATTCGTGAAACACTTTTAGATATATTTTAAAAATTAACATAACATTTATTGATTTGAAACTAAAAAAATGCTAAAATAATAAGGCGATACGAAAGGAGATGTTTTTTATGGTTAAGTTTGATGCTTTCGCCGGTGGAATTGAAATTGGCGGTCTTCGTAGTATGCTGGAAATAAAAATTCTTATTTGTTATATACTTGATTGTGTTAAAACACCAATGACAAGAAACCAGATTTGTGACGTCCTTCAAAAGACAGGTCTTGTTAATTTCTTTGATGCTAATTCTGCTCTTGACGAGCTTCTGGAAAGTAAAACAGTTAAAGAGGAAGAATATGTTGGTGAAAACCATATTGTGATTACATCAAAGGGTTCAAACAGTGCAAAAGAGCTTGAAAAACAGCTTCTCCCCGGTGTTCGCGACAGAGCGGTCAAGGTTGCGCTTAATACAGTTGCAAGAGCACGTTCTGAAAGAGAGAATAAGGTTGAGATAAAAAAAGTTGATAATGGTTATGATGTTACTTTTGAGATTGAAAGTAATGGAGACAAGCTTCTTTCCTTAACTCTTAATGTTTCTGATGAATGGCAGGCAGAGCAGCTTAAGGATGGCTTTCTTGATGACCCGGGGGCGCTTTATTCCGATATAATTAACAGGTTAATAGGTCAATAATTTTTGAGAGAGTTTAAAAACTCTCTCATTTTGTATTTTATCTGAAAAACTGACAATAATCTTTGTGAAATCATAATTGCGGAGGTATGAAAATGCATTTCAAAAGAATTCTGTCAGTGCTAACAATTGTATTCTTGAGTTTGACGCTTTTTAGCGGTTGCGGAGAAGAAAATAAAAATTCTGATGCTCCGTCAAAAACTGAAATTAACAATCAGACTGCAAGGAAAACCATTGTTATAGTAGGAGAAAATGAAAATACTGGCTTCTGGAATAGTCTGAAAAAGGGCGGAGAAGAAGCAGCGAAAAAATATGGCTACAGACTTGAATATATCGGTACAGATGAAGGTGCAACCAATGTTTCCTATGCACACACCGAAAGTATCGGAAGTGTTATTTCCGAAGGCGTTTCAGGTGTTGTAGTTGCGCCAAGAGGTGAGGGTTACAGTGATATTTACGGCAAGTTATACGATAATAAAATTCCAGTTGTTCAGATTGACAGGTTGACAGAGGATGATTTTGATAAGCTTGAAAGCAATAAGAAAAATCCTGTTGTTTCTACAGTTATAACCTCCTATAAAGAAGCTGGAGCAGTTTGTGCTGAGAAAATTTTTGAAAAAACTAAAGAGGAAATTACAAAATCTGACAGTACTTTTGTTGTAGGAATAATTAAAAAGGAAGAGAGTTTCTCTGATGAACAAAAGGCTCTTGGCTTTGTTGAGAAATTTACTGAATTAGCAGATGCGGATGCAAAAACCCAATGGAAGTATAAAATCGAAACAAAATCCGAAAGCAAGTATGAGGACTCAATGTCGGAATTAGTTGAAGACAAGGCGAAAGCTGTGTTTATTACCCGTCCTGTTATTGCTGATAAAGTCAGTGACATTGTTTTTATTGAAAAAGAAAAGTATGATGAAATCATTTTCTGTGGCTTTGATTCCGGTGCAAAGCAATTAAAATGGCTTAATAATGAAAACGGACCTGAATTTATAGGCGGATTTGCTCAGGATTCATTTAATCTTGGGTTTAATGCAGTTGAACAATGTGTGTTTGCAATTGAGGGTAAGGAGAATAAAGAACAAGTGGAAATTGCAGGTCAATGGTATGACAAAAGCAATGCTGAAAAAATGAAGCAAGATAATTTTATTTTTGAGAAATAATTAAAGAGTGTATTCAATCAGAACATTGAATACACTCTTTTTCTCATTTACAACCACAGTTGTTATTTGGTTTGAAGTTCATTTCACAGGAGCAGTCATTAGTGCTTGGTGGGAAAAATTCGTCAATTGGAAAACTGATTTTTCTGAATGTGTCGCAGGGATCTTCTGTATCGCAGCAACATTCTTTAGTGGGAACGCAGAAATCGTAAGCAGGAATAAGCATTTGCACATCTCTTTCAAGTTGAACAATTGTAAAAATTCCCAATGTAACTTTAATTGCTTTTTCCCCTTCACAGCAAACAAAATTGCCCTCAAAGCAACGGCATATATGATTGGGAACAGAATCACAGCAATCACCCATTGTGTTGCAGCAATCGCAAATTCTGCAGATGTTTGCATCAAGTATAATCGGGTCAACAACTTGAACTTTGGCTCTTGGATTGGTGTTTCCCACAGGATTCTGATCATCAAAGCCATCGCAAACAAAATTTGATGAGAATATTTTTACGTTCCCCTCACTACCATAAAGAATACACTTTTTGCTGAAGGTAACAAGGCCTTCAAGCATTGTTGGTGAAGCGGTTGGGCAGGTGAATGCATCAAGGCATACCTTTACAAAGAAAGTAAGGTCAACGGAGTAGCAACCCTTGTTGAACGGTACTTTTTCAACTTCAACAAGGCAGTTAAGTATTTCGGCTGCTCTTGGGCGAACAGATGAAGCGTTTTCAAGAATGCATTGACCTCTGTCAGTTAAATAAACTCTTAAATCCGTAAGGCAATCCTTGTCGGCACAGGAGTCATAAACTCTGTTTGTATCAATGCAAATCGCTTCTTTGATATGGTGAAGGTCGGGGTGATTTTTATTATCAGCCATATCTCTTCCTCCTAATATAAGTATTGAAGTCAAATCATTAACTTCATTACATAATATGTGGGAGGAATGTTATTGTTACAAATTTATACACCTTCTAAATTAAATGGCGGAATATATTCTTCTTTGGCAGAAGACAGTTCTTGCAAGTAACCGTCTTCTATACCCGAATTAAAGAGATATTCTTCGATTTCATCATATTCTTCTTGGGTAATACGTCGTGAAAGCTCAGGAGTTTTGCAGGTTTTATTTGGTGTGAATTGGCTCATAAGGCTAAAAAGAACATCACCATCATCAAAATTATCTCTTACCCAATCAATTACCTGCTTGGTGTTTTCAAGATTGTTCGGTAAAATCAAGTGGCGGATTATAATACCCTTTGTCATAATTCCGTTTTCGTCAATTTTGTATTTACCGACTTGCCGGAACATCTCTTTTATGGCAGTTGTTGCAGTTTCAAAATAATCGGGAGCATCTGAATATTTTAAAGCTAATTTATTATTCGAATATTTTAAATCAGGAAGATAAATTTGCACCTTGTTTTCAAGGAGCTTTAATGAATTTACACTTTCATAACCACCACAGTTATAAACAACAGGGACGGGGAGAGGGTCTTCAAGTGATTTGGCAATTGCATTGATAAAATGTGTTCCGGTGACAAGATTTATGTTGTGAGCTCCTTGGTTTATAAGCTCAGAATATATCTCTCTTAATCTTCTGATGGTTATTTCTTTACCGAAGCAACCTGAACTTATAGCTTCGTTCTGACAAAACACACATTTAAGATTACAGCCGGAAAAGAATACAGTACCGCTTCCTTTTGTTCCGCTTATGGGCGGTTCCTCCCAGAAGTGTAAAGCTGCTCTTGCTATAACGGGGTTTTCACCCATATTGCAAAAGCCCTTACCACTATCGGTAAGAGCTTCTCTTTTTATATTGCATTTTCTCGGACAAAGATTACATATGAACATATATTATTGCTCAGCGACTGAGGTTGTTGAAGTGCTTTTTGAATTGCTTGAAATGAGTTCGAGATAATTCATTGAAAGCCAACCACCGGATTTTTCGTAAACAACATAGCCCCAGTCTTCCCAGACAGCGATAACCTCTACTTCTTCTCCTTTAGGAATGTAAACAAGTCTGTCAGATTCTGTATTAGGCTCAAGTCTGAGTCCAAGCGGATCGTCCTTTGTGGCAATTTTATATTTGCCGGGTTGGAAAGAATAAGAGGTCTGTGGTTTGTTAGTTGTCGGAACGTTATTCATATCTGCAATAGAAGCAAGATCAATTGAAACGCCTTCAACAGTTCCAACAGGGGAAGTATTCTTCTTATTATCTTTGTCTGCTGATGCAGTAGCAGCAACCGCAACGATGATTGCAATTAAAATCAGTGCTGCTGAAATTATCAAAACTATAGTGTTTTTGTTTCTAAGCTTGTCCATAACCATTCTCCTTATTATTGCCTGTTATGGCAATTTCATATAAGTTACAATCATTATAGCATTTTTCTTCGGGAAAATCAATAGTAAACTATCTGACACAACTTCACAAAAGATTATGAATAAACTGAAAAAACTACTGTAAAAATATTGCTATTTTATACTATATTATGGTATAATAATTTGAATTTTAGTATGTTGCTGAGGGCTCGTTAAAAAGGCGGTGAAAATATGGTCATTTTCGGTATAGACCCGGGGTATGCAATAGTTGGTTGCGGTATCGTAAGATATGAGAGAAATAATTTCAATCTTATGGGCTACGGTGCAGTTACAACATATAAGGATATGCCATTTAATGAGCGTCTTACCAAAATTTATGATGATATTTCAGAGCTTTTAGAAAAATTCAAACCCGATGCTGTCAGTATTGAAAGATTGTATTTTAATACTAATCAGAAAACCGCTATTGATGTTGCTCAGGCAAGAGGCGTTATAGTCCTTGCGGTTGAGAAAGCCGGTATCCCGATTTTCGAGTATACACCATTACAGGTAAAGCAAAGCATCGTTGGTTACGGAAGAGCTGAAAAGCAGCAGGTTCAGGAAATGACGAGGATGTTTTTGCATCTGGATAAAATTCCTAAGCCCGATGATGCTGCCGATGCACTTGCCCTTGCGATTTGTCATGGTCATGCCAGTGACTCATTAATGATAAAAAATAAGTTATAAGGTGACTTTATGTTCTATAGTTTAACAGGAAAAATAATATATAAGGATGAGCAAACAATTGCAATTTCTTGCGGTGGTGTAGGCTTCAAATGCTTTACAACAAGAAACACCCTTTCTAAGCTTTCCTATGAAAGCGCAGAGGTAACTGTTTTCACCCATCTTAATGTCCGCGAGGATGCCCTTGATTTATTTGGCTTCGCAACTAATGATGAGCTTGATGCGTTTAAGCTTTTGATCAGTGTTTCGGGTGTTGGACCTAAAGCCGCTCTTGCAATTCTTTCTGAACTCTCACCTGATGCATTTGCAGTTGCAGTTGCTTCAGGCGATGCTAAAGCAATTACCGCAGCAAATGGTGTGGGACCTAAACTTGCGCAGAGAGTGATAATGGAGCTTAAAGACAAAATTGCCAATGTTTCCTTTATTTCAGAGGAGAGCAGTTCAATTTCAAATGCAGTTACTACTGCAAATTCAATGAGCAACACCTCAGAAGCTATTGCTGCATTAACTGCTCTGGGTTATTCTCAGACAGAAGCTTCTGTTGCGGTAAGTAAGCTTTCGCCCAATCTTTCGGTTGAAGAGCTTATTAAGGGTGCATTGAAGAATATGACTTTAAGATTTTAACAGGAGGAAGAAATGAACGATTTTTTTATTGCTGACGAAGAAAGAGTTATAGCTCCCGAATATATATCTGATGACAATGAAATTGAAACCTCACTTCGTCCTCATACTCTTGAAGAGTATATCGGTCAGGAAAAAGCAAAAGAAAACTTAAAAATATATATTGAAGCCGCAAAAAACAGACACGAATCCTTAGATCACGTTCTTCTTTACGGACCTCCCGGTTTGGGTAAAACTACTCTGGCAGGTATCGTGGCAAATGAAATGGGTGTGCAAATCCGTGTAACCTCAGGTCCGGCCATTGAAAAGCCGGGGGATTTGGCGGCGCTTCTTACAAGTCTTAATGATGGTGATATTCTTTTTATTGATGAAATTCACCGTCTTTCAAGGAGCATTGAAGAGGTTTTATATCCTGCTATGGAGGATTTTGCTCTTGATATAATTATCGGCAAGGGTCCTTCCGCCCGATCCATAAGACTTGATCTGAAAAAATTCACTCTTATCGGCGCAACAACCCGAGCAGGTCAGCTTTCAGCACCCTTGAGAGACAGATTTGGTGTTATTTTAAGGCTTGAGCTTTATTCACCTGAAGAGCTTGCAAAAATTGTTAAAAGAAGTGCAGGTATTCTGAATATCGAAGCAGAGCAGGATGGTGCTTTGGAAATTGCTTCCCGCTCCCGAGGAACACCACGTATTGCGAACCGACTTTTAAAACGTGCCAGAGATTATGCGCAGGTTATGGGTAACGGTATAATTACCGTTGAATCCGCACAAAATGCACTTGAAAGAATGGAAATTGACGAATTAGGACTTGACCTTGTTGACAGAAACCTTTTAAGAGCAATGATTGAAAACTATAATGGTGGTCCTGTTGGTCTTGATACTATCGCGGCAATGATTGGTGAGGAAGCAGTAACAATCGAAGACGTATATGAACCCTATCTTATGCAGTTGGGCTTTTTAACAAGAACCCCAAGAGGAAGAAAGGTTACTGCATTAGGCTACAGACATTTAGGTGTGAATCCCGTATCAGATGATGCACAGGGATCCTTTGAATCATTTTAATCAATTGGAGTGTTATTTATGGGTAGACTTTTTGGTACTGATGGCGCAAGAGGAATTGCAAACACAGAATTGACTTGTGAGCTTGCAATGGAAATCGGTAGAGCGGCGGCAATGGTGCTTACTGAGCATTCACATAAAAAGCCGAGAGTACTTATCGGTATGGACACAAGAGCATCTTCTCAGATGCTTGAATCAGCAATATCCGCAGGTCTTTGCTCTGTTGGAGCAGACGTTATGCTTTTGGGTGAAATTCCCACACCTGCAGTTGCATATCTTGTGAAAAAATATGAATATGATGCGGCGATAATGATTTCTGCATCTCATAATCCTTGCGAATATAACGGAATTAAAATCTTTCAGGGCACCGGTTACAAGTTACCCGATGCTCTTGAAGAAGAGATTGAAAGCATAATTCTTGATAAGTCACAGGTGCCACCTGTAAAAATAGGTGGTGAGGTTGGCAGAATAATACGTTCTAAAACCGCACGCACCGATTATATAAATTATCTTGTTGAAGTAGCGGAATCAGATTTGAATTCAAATAAATACAATACTTTTGACGGAATAAGAATTGCCGTTGACTGTTCAAACGGGTCATCTTCTGTTACAGCACCGCAGATTTTTATGAGCCTTTGTGATGATTGCTTTTTTATTGCTTCCCATCCCAATGGCACAAATATCAATGAAAAATGCGGTTCTACTCATCTTGAAATTCTTCAGGATTTTGTTGTTCGTAACAAATGTGATGTAGGTCTTGCTTTTGATGGAGATGCGGACAGATTCCTTGCAGTTGATGAAAACGGGAATGTTGTTGATGGCGACAGATTAATTGCAATATTTGCAAAATATATGAAAGATAACGGAGCTTTAAAAAATAATACCGCAGTTGTTACTGTTATGAGTAATATGGGATTTTTCAAGTTCTGTGAAGATAATGGCATTAATTGCGAAAAAACCAAAGTTGGCGACAGATACGTTCTTGAAAATATGCTGGAGAATGATTATGTAATCGGTGGCGAACAATCAGGTCATATCATCTTCAAGGATTTTGCCACAACAGGTGACGGTCAGCTTTCGGCTTTGAAGCTTCTTTGCATTATGAAGGCAACAGGTAAAAAACTTTCTGAATTGGCTTCTATTATGCAGATATTCCCCCAGACACTTATTAATGTTCGTGTTTCCGATTTCGGAAAAGCAAGATTTCCTCGTGATGAAGAAATTAAAAACGCGATTTCAGCCGCAGAAAAAGAGCTTGGAGACGAAGGCAGAGTCCTTGTACGCGTTTCAGGTACAGAGCCCCTTGTTCGAGTTATGCTTGAGGGTAAGGATGAAGAAAAGATAAACATTCTCGCGCAGGAAATAGCGCAGGTTGTTAAGGAGAGATTACTTTAATGCGAGTTTCTGACTTTTGGAAGGATTACGAGCTTATAGATTGTTCCGATGGTGAACGGCTTGAACGTTGGGGAGATATTTTTCTTATCAGACCCGACCCTCAGGCGTTATGGAACACAAACAGAACAAATCCCATGTGGAAAAAAGCACATGCCAGATACCATCGCTCCAATCAGGGTGGCGGTTCATGGGAATTCTATAAAAAAATTCCTGAGGTATGGCAAATTGGTTATAGAGATTTGAAATTTAACCTCAAGCCAATGGGCTTTAAGCATACAGGCGTTTTCCCCGAGCAGGCTTGTAACTGGGATCTTGTTGGGGATATGATCGAAAAAAGCGGAAGAAGCGATGTTAAGGTTCTCAATCTTTTTGCTTATACAGGTGCTGCAACAGTTTCAGCTCTTTTAAAAGGTGCTTCGGTTGTTCACGTTGATGCCTCAAAAGGTATGGTTCAATGGGCAAAGGAAAACGCTACTTCATCGGGCGTTGCGGACAGAAGCGTGCGCTGGATTGTTGATGATTGTATGAAATTTGTTGCCCGTGAAATAAGGCGCGGCAATAAATATGATATTATAATTATGGACCCACCTTCATACGGAAGAGGACCGGGCGGTGAGGTTTGGAAATTAGAAAATGAAATCTTCGGTTTTGTAAGTCAGTGTTGTGAGCTGTTAACCGATAATTCTCTCGCTGTGCTTATTAACTCCTATACAGCAGGTGTTTCTCCCGCAGTAATGAGTTACATATTAAATTCAACAGTAGCTAAGCGATTCGGAGGATTTGCAACTGCGGACGAGATCGGACTTAAAGTAACCGATAGCGGTCTTGTACTACCCTGCGGTTCTACAGCGGTTTGGACAAAATGATTATGAAAAAAATTATAGAATTTAAAAATGTTGATTTTCGCTATGCCGATGAACAAAGAGATGCATTAAGTGGCTTGAATCTTGATTTTTTTGAAGGTCAGTTTACTTGCGTTCTCGGTCATAACGGTTCAGGAAAATCAACTATGGCAAAATTAATAAACGCATTGGAAATTCCGATAAACGGAAGTGTTACAACCTATGGATTTGATACCTCCGATGAAAAAAATGAAATACCTATAAGGCGTAAAGTAGGAATGGTTTTTCAAAATCCGGATAATCAGATTGTTGCAACTATTGTTGAAGATGATGTTGCTTTTGGCCCGGAAAATCTTGGAGTTCCGCGAGAAGAAATCAGAAAACGTGTTGATGAAGCCTTAAAGCTTGTTGATATGTATGATTACAGAAAACATGAACCGCACCGTCTTTCAGGGGGGCAGAAGCAGAGAGTTGCAATTGCAGGTGTAATAGCAATGCAGACCGACTGCATAGTTCTTGATGAACCAACTGCAATGCTTGACCCAAAAGGCAGAAGAGAGGTAATGAATGCTCTCCTGAAACTGAAAAATGAGTTGGGAATTTCTGTGATTCTTGTTACTCATTTTATGGATGAGGCGGTAAATGCTGATAGGGTAGTTGTAATGAATGACGGTAGGGTAGAGCTTGATGGCACACCTTCAGAGGTGTTCTCTCATACCGAGGAATTAAAATCAATCGGACTTGCAGTACCTAAACCAATGGAGCTTGCGGTTTCTTTAAAAGAAAGCGGAGTCGATTTAAAGGAAACACCGCTTACAGCAGAAGAGTTTGTTAAAATATTCAAAGAATATAAAAAAAATTGAGGTTAAATTATGTCTGTGCTTTCAGTGCACAATTTAATATATGGTTATTCTAAAGGCACCCCTTTTGAGACGGGTGCTCTCAGGGGCGTTTCTCTTGATTTTGAGCAAGGTGAAATTGTTGCTCTTATTGGTCACACAGGCTCAGGAAAAAGCACCCTTTTGCAGCACCTTAACGGACTTCTGAAAGCGGATTCCGGTGAAGTTATTTTAGAGGGTGTGGATATTCATTCTTCAAAAGAAGCGTTACGCAAATGCCGTTTTAGTGTAGGTCTTTGCTTCCAATATCCGGAGCAACAGCTTTTTGAGTCAACTGTTTATAAGGATATAGCTTTTGGTCCTAAGAATATGGGACTTCCCGAAGAGGAAATAAATAGAAGAATATATTCTGCAATTTCATATGTAGGGCTTTCAGAGGATTATCTCACAAAATCTCCTTTTGACCTTTCAGGCGGTGAAAAAAGAAGAGTTGCAATTGCAGGTGTAATTGCTATGGAGCCGAAGGTTCTGATTCTTGACGAGCCCACTGCAGGACTTGATCCTGTTGGAAAGAATAACCTTTTAAAGCTGATTAAAGATTATAACGCATCTACAGGTAGCACTGTAATATTTGTTTCTCATAACATGGATGATGTTGCAGCAGTTGCTGACAGAGTCGTTGTTATGAATAAAGGGCTTGTAGCCGTTTCAGGAACTGTGCCTGAGGTTTATTCTAAGGGTGAGCTTCTTTCTGAATTAGGTCTTGATGTTCCCGAAATAACAAATATCTTCCTGGAGCTTAAAAAGAATGGCTTTGATTTGGGCGAAACTGCTTATACAGTGGAGGGTGCCAAAAATGCTATTCTCAAATTTCTTAAAAAGGGGGAAGATATATGATTAAAGATATTACAATCGGACAGTTTTTCCCCGGTAATTCACCAATTCATAAATTGGATGCAAGAACAAAAATAATTTTAACATTTGTTTTTATTATTTTTATTTTTGTGTGTCAGAATTTTTGGTCATTAGGACTTTTATCAGGCTTTGCTGTTGTTGTATTTTTCCTTACAAAGCTTTCGCCTAAGCTTGTTTTGAAAAGTTTTAAGCCGCTTTTGCCGATTGTTTTACTTACAACGGTATTGCAGCTCTATTATATTAAGGATGGTAATGTTCTTTTTGAGTGGAAATTTATAACAATTACAGACACGGGTATTTTTACGGCAATTTTTATAGTTGTACGAATTTTTACCTTGCTCTTAATGAGCTCTCTTCTTACCTATACAACTTCACCGACAGACTTAACAGATGCAATAGAAAAATTATTATCACCGTTGAAGGTGCTTAAGATTGATGTTCATACTTTTGCAATGATGATGACTATCGCTTTAAGATTTATTCCCACTCTTGTTGATGAAATTGACCGTATAATGTCAGCTCAGAAGGCAAGAGGTGCGGATTTTGAAAGCGGTAATCTTATAAACAGAATTAAAGCTTTATTTCCGATATTTATTCCGCTTTTTATTTCTGCTTTTAAAAGAGCGATTGAACTTACAGATGCTATGTCCTGCCGTTGTTATACAGGGGGAGAAGGACGTACACGATTAAGACAAATGAAAATAACGTACAGAGATTTTGTATCTTTTACGATTATGGCAGTTGTTTGTGTAGTGATTATTGTTTTTAATATATATTTTAAAAATGTGATTTGAATTTATGAGAAACTTATTGTTTAAAATAGCCTTTGATGGTGCTGCTTTTCATGGTTGGCAGCAGCAGGATAACGCCGTAAGCGTTCAAGGGGAGTTGAAAAAGGCTTGGGAAAGCCTGACAGGTGAAAAGCCTAATATAACCGGTTGCAGCAGAACCGATGCGGGTGTCCATGCAAATGAATATTATTTCAATGTAAGAACTGATTCTACAATTCCCGTAGAAAGCTTTCCTGTTGCACTTTCTTCTTCCAAGCTACCTAAGGAAATAGCTGTATATTCTTGTCAAGAGGTGGATTTTGACTTTAATGCGCGTTTTGATTGCGAGAAGAAAGAATATGAATATGTAATTGAAAATACGGTTATAGCATCGCCGTTTATGTTAAAAAGGGCTTTTAATTATAAATATAAAACAGATGTCGATTTAATGAATGAAGCTGCGCAGCATTTTGTCGGTACCCATGATTTTTCTGCGTTTTGCGCCGCAGATGCGCAGGTTAAATCCAAAATCAGAACAATTTACAGTGCGAAGGTTTTTCGTGATGGTGATTTGATAAAGTTCCGCGTGTGCGGTAACGGTTTTCTCTACAATATGGTCAGGATTATGGCAGGTACTCTGCTTTATGTAAACAATGGAAAAATTAAAGCAGCGGAAATTCCTGATATAATAAAAAGTGGTGACCGTACCAAAGCAGGTGTTACTGCGGTACCGGATGGTCTGTATTTAAATAAAGTTTATTACGGAGGTGAATTGGTTGAAAGTTAAATTCACGGAGTTAAACAGCGGATTTACGGGATACGGAAGAGTTTCTCGTTTTTCCAGGGAAACCCAAAGCAAAATAATTATTGCAGGCGTTTTATTAGCTGTTTTCCTTTTTGTTTATCTTTTGTCATCGGTGGGAATTATACCCTTTGATGCGGTAAGAGCAAGGCTTTCTTCCTTTGTTCGTCAGGATAGTGATAACTTTCCGATTTCCGTAAACACAGATTCAACTGTTAATACAGTTATCTTAGGTGATAGTGTTCTCGTTTTAACTACTGATGGATTTTCAGTTTATTCTCCAAGCGGTAAGCTTAGTTATACACAACCCTATAATTATACATCTCCGGCAGTTTCTCTTAATGGTGACAGAGCGGTGGTTTTTGACCGTGGTCACAAGGGTTATATGCTTGTTAATGAGAAAAAGGTTGTGTATTCGGGTGAGACTTCAAACAACATTATATGTGCAGAGTATGGTAAAAGCGGTAATTATGCTTTAGGTACAGATGGTGATGATTCAACAAGTAAATTGACTGTTTATTCTGCCACCAACAAAATGAAGTTCCAATGGAACTGTGCATACGAGCATATTGCTTGTGTTGCATTAGAACCAAACGGAAAGTTTGCGGGTGTTGCAGTTGTTGGTGCAGAAAACGGTGAGATGTTTACAAGTGTAAAATATTTTGGTTTTGATTATCAGGAGCCCATAAATTCTCAGACAATTTTTGGTGCTGCCGCATTTGACCTGAAATTTACCGATGTGAATATACTAACTCTGTTTTCAGATACAGGTATTTTCAAGATTAATAAAAAAGATAATTTTGAAACTGTGAAAAAATATTATTCATCTGAATTTAATTCCTTTGATTGCGCTGCTAACGGCAAATATATTGTTGCTTTAGCAAAATACGGAAGTGCTAATGACTTTTCACTTTCAGTTTTTTCTCCTAAAGGCAAGGAAAAGAAAGTGATTTCTATTGATACCGCAATAAAAAGTGTTACAATGAGCGATAAATATATATTTGCTCTTGCCGAAAACTCGATAATGGTATATAATTTAAATGGGAGAAAAATAAGTCAGATTGATATAAAAGGTGAGGTTAACAGCTTGCTTACAACTGACCGATATATTTTTATCAATTCTCTCGATAAGATTACAAGATGCTTTTCTTACGGAACATCAACCGTTGAATTAAGTAATTAACAAGGAGGGTTATTTATGGCATACATAATTGACATTCTTATAGTTGCGTTGTTTGCTTTTGTGGTGTTTGCAGCGTATAAAAAAGGTTTTATTTCCACAGTTATTGATACATTTGCTCTCGCAGTTTCCGCGGTGGTATCCCATAAGTTTTTTGAACCGGTTGCGGAGTATATGTACAATCTTTTAGTCCGTGATTTGGTTGAAACTCGTTTCACTCGCGTTTTGGATGATGTTTCATCTTCCTTAAGTGTTTCTGATAAGATTAGCGCAATGATTGAGGGCCTTCCTCCAAGTGCAGTTAAGCTTGCGGAGGTAATGGGTGTAAACTTAAATTCATTTGCACTTTCAATTTCTCCCGCAGGAAACCTTTCAAATGATGAATTGATTAAATTGGCTGTTGATAAAATCGGTCACACAATTATGATTCACGTTACCGAGGTAGTTACTTTTGTTGCATTGTTTATTATTTTAGCAATTGCTCTTAAGTTTATTGCAAGCATTTTCAAAAAAGCAAACGATATTCCGATTTTAGGAAAGTTTAACGCATTGCTTGGTGGCGTAATCGGTTTAGCAAAAGCAGCAGCAATTGTATTTGTTGTTTGCACAATATTCTACTTTGTTGCAGGTATGTCGGGTGCAGGTCCTGTCATTGAGGCAATAAATAATTCAAAGATTTATGCATTAATTATGGAAAATAACCCGATTGTTAGCCTTATCGGTTAAAATATTAAGGAGCAATACAAATGAAAGATTTATTTAAAGGTTGTTGGACAATTCCTAATTTACTCAGCGTTATAAGAATTATTCTTATTCCTGTTTTTGCCGTTCTTTTTTATAATGGTCAATATGGTTTGGCAGTGCTTACTCTTGTCCTTTCAGGGCTTTCCGATTTCTTTGATGGTAAAATTGCACGTAAGTTCAACCAAATCAGTGCCTTGGGAAAAATTCTTGATCCCGTTGCAGATAAATTAACTCAAATCACACTTGCTGTGCTGTTGTTCCTTTCCTTTAACAATGCGCAGGATGCTACACTCAAAGCATTTAGTTGGGTTTTCCTTGTTTTCATAGTTAAAGAGTTTGTTATGGTTGCCGGTGGCGCTGTTATGCTCGCTTGCGGAATTCGTCCCGGTGCAGCAGAAATTTATGGCAAGGTTGCAACCTTTGCTTTCTATGCAATTATGATAATCGTTATTGCTTTCGGTCCCGAGGTTGGCGTTTTCAGAGCAGTATTTACACTTCCTAATGTGCTTATGATGATACTTGTTATTATTTCGGCAATACTAACTCTTGTAGCGTTTGCAAGTTATATTCCGGGAACATTCCGTCAGTTCAAGGAACGTTTTTCCAAAGAAAAATAAATTAATTACACTTATTCCCAGGAGAATTAAATGAATAATAAAATGATATGCAGTAAATGTAAAAAACGTCCTGCAGTAATTTTTGTTTCCCGAGTTGACGGGGACAAAACAACCCAGGAAGGCTTTTGCATTAAATGTGCCACAGAGCTTAATATCGGTCCCATAAAGCAGATGATGCAAAGCATGGGTATTACTGAGGACGATATCGATGCTGTAAGTGAACAGTTTGGCGATATGATGGAAAATATGGATGATTTCCAGCTTGGTGGCGCGGGAACAATGCCTTTTATGCAGAATTTTCTCAATAATAACCCCATAGAAAATAATGCTTCGCCTGTTGAAGAGCAGGTTGAAGATGAGGAAGACGAAAAAGAAGATAATAAAGGCAAGAAGAAAAAGAAAAAACACAAAACAAAAAGAAAGTTCCTTAATTCTTATTGTACCGATCTTACTGCAAGAGCAAGAGACGGTAAAATCGATAGAATTATCGGTAGAGAAACTGAAATTTACAGAGTAACTCAGATTCTTTGCAGAAGAACAAAAAACAATCCTTGCCTTATCGGTGAACCCGGTGTAGGTAAAACTGCTATTGCAGAGGGCCTTGCTCTTAAAATTGCGGCAGGGGATGTACCTGCAAGAATTGCAGATAAGGAAATCCATCTTCTTGACCTTACCTCCCTGGTTGCAGGTACTCAGTTCAGAGGTCAGTTTGAAAGCAGAATTAAGGGGCTTGTTGATGAAGTTAAAGAAGAGGGGAATATAATTCTCTTTATTGATGAGGTTCATAACCTTGTTGGCACAGGTGATGCTGAAGGTTCAATGAACGCTGCAAATATTCTTAAACCTGCCCTTTCCAGAGGACAGATTCAGGTTATCGGTGCCACAACCTTTAATGAATATAGAAAGCATATTGAAAAGGATGCTGCTCTTGAAAGACGTTTTCAGCCTGTTAAGGTTGAAGAGCCTTCAGTCGAAGAGT
The DNA here is from genome assembly GCA_045604605.1 of Acutalibacteraceae bacterium. Classification (GTDB taxonomy): domain Bacteria; phylum Bacillota; class Clostridia; order Oscillospirales; family Acutalibacteraceae; genus DTU089. The sequence goes on from JAZUOL010000041.1 coordinate 18,518, forward strand.
GCTTCAAAATGCTTGTGGGAATTAAGGAATATTACGAGGATTTCCACAAGGTTAAAATTTCTGATGCGCTGGTTTACAGAGCAGTTCATCTTTCAGAAAGATATATTAATGATAGATTTTTGCCTGATAAAGCCATTGACCTTCTTGATGAGGCATGCACTTGCGCTAACCTTCGCAATGTTGCTATAAGCGATTATCAGAAGCTTATGACTAAGATTGAAGATTTGGCAGAGCGTCAGGAAGAGCTCCTTGATACAACCGCTGAAGAAGGACCTGATTACGAGGCTATTTCAAACCTCAAGGCAGAGAAAATAGCTTTGGAAAAAGAAGCGGCACAGGTTAAAATCAAAGCCGATGATAACGATGTTACCGAAGAAGATATTGCAAGAGTTATCAACCTCTGGACCGGTATCCCAACATCAAAAATCATCGAAAATGATATGAGAAAGCTTTCGGGGCTTGAAAGTAAACTCAAACAGAGGATTATCGGTCAGGATGAAGCAATCGAGGTTCTTGCGGCGGCTATCAGAAGAAGCAGAGTGCAGATATCCGCAGTAAGAAAGCCCGCATCCTTCATTTTTGTTGGTCCAACAGGTGTTGGTAAAACCGAGCTTGTTAAACAGCTTGCAAACGAGCTTTTTGAAACACCTGAAACGCTCATTCGTCTTGATATGTCTGAGTTTATGGAAAAGCACAGCGTTTCCCGTCTTATTGGCTCTCCTCCCGGTTATGTGGGCTATGATGAAGCAGGTCAGCTCACTGAAAAGGTAAGAAGAAAGCCTTATTCCGTTGTTCTTTTTGATGAAATTGAGAAAGCGCATCCCGATGTTCTTAACATTCTTCTTCAGATTCTTGACGAGGGTAAGACAAATGATGCTCAGGGCAGAACAGTAAGCTTTGAAAACACTGTTATTATTATGACTTCAAATGCAGGTAGTCATATAAGCGAAAATGCTCTCGGTTTTAATCGTGATAAGAATCAGGCTTCTAAAGATAAGACTATGAAAGCATTAAAAGAATTTTTGCGTCCTGAGTTTTTAGGCAGAGTTGATGAAATTGTTACTTTCAATACTCTAGGCAAAGATGAACTTGTAAAAATTGCAGAAGTGCTTTTAGGCGAGCTTAAATCACCGCTTAAAGACAAGGGAATCAACCTTGTTGTTGGTGAAGGCGTGTATGAAATTATTGCCAATATGTCCGAGGATGGCGGCAGAGGTGCCCGTGATATCAGAAGAACAATAAGAAAAGAAGTTGAAGATAAAATCGCTAATATTCTTATTGATAACGCAGGCGCACTTGTTAATGAAATCACTGTAAATGCAGAGGATGGCAAAATTACAGTTAATTATAAATCATAATTAAAATTAAATTACCGACAGAGCGATTCCTTGTTCTGTCGGTTTTTTAGAGTTAAAAGGATAGAGTATGAAAAAAGTTGTAGTGGGAATAATTGCTCATGTTGATGCAGGTAAAACAACCCTTGCAGAAACGCTACTTTATAAATCGGGCAAAATCAGAAAATTAGGTCGTGTTGATAATGGCGATACGGCTTTAGATACTCATACTCTCGAACGCGAAAGAGGAATAACCATCTTTGCAGGTCAGTCTGCATTTAATATAGGAGATATAGAGGTTAATCTTCTTGATACTCCCGGTCACGTGGATTTTTCTGCGGAAACAGAAAGAATGCTTAAGATTCTTGATTATGCCATACTTGTTATAAGCGGAACAGACGGTGTTCAGGCTCATACAAGAACACTTTGGAAGCTTCTTTGCGCATATAACATACCAACATTTATTTTTGTTACAAAAATGGATTATGCAAGACTTTCCAAGGAAGAAATTATTTCAGATTTGAAAGAGCTTTGCTCCGATAATTGTATTGATTTTTCAGATGATAACTCTGATGATTTTTTTGAAAACATTTCAATGTGCGATGAAGAAGCTTTAGAAGCGTATTTGGAAAGCGGAGCAATAGATAAAAAAACGATAAAAGAGCTTATTAAAGCCCGAAAATGCACCCCTTGTTATTTTGGATCAGGTTTAAAAGGGGATGGAGTTGACGAATTTGTAAGCGGTCTTGAAAAATATATTTCAGTTCCCGATTATACCGAGGAATTTGGTGCTAAGGTTTATAAAATAACCCACGATTCCAAGGGTGAAAGAATTACTCATGTTAAAGTAACGGGTGGTTCTTTAAAGGTTAAAGATACTGTCAGAGTTAATGATAAAAGCGAAAAGATTAACAATATCAGAATTTATTCAGGAGAGAAATTTACTACTGTTGAAGAGGCAGTAAGTGGCGGAATATATGCTCTTACAGGGCTTAATTCTGTTGGTACAGGTGATGGCTTGGGATTTGAAAAGTCCTTCGGTAAAGCTTTTTTAGAGCCTGTTATGAACTATAGAATTGTTCTCCCTAAGGATTGTGACCCAAAAACCTTTTTTCCGAAATTAAAAGAGCTTGAAGCGGAAGACCCCCAGCTACATATCACATGGAACAGCTTTCTTCAAGAAATCTATGTTTCTTTGATGGGCGATGTTCAGACAGAAATTCTCAAAAGCATAATTTCAACCCGATTTAATGTGGATGTAGAAATAGACAGTGGTAAGGTCCTTTACAAAGAAACCATTGAAAACAAGGTTGAAGGTGTAGGGCATTATGAACCCTTAAGACATTATGCTGAAGTTCATTTGATTTTAGAACCATTACCGAAGGGTAGCGGAATTCAATTTGCTTCAAAATGCAGTGAAGACTCATTGAGCAGCAATTGGCAGAATTTGATTATGGCTCATTTAAGCGAAAAAGAGCATTTAGGAGTGCTTACAGGTTCGCCTGTAACAGATATTAAAATTACACTTGCTGCCGGCAGAGCTCATTTAAAGCACACTGAAGGCGGGGATTTCAGGCAATCCACTTACAGAGCCGTAAGGCATGGTCTTATGCAGGCAAAATCTGTCCTTTTGGAACCCTATTACAGCTTCAGATTGGATATTCCGACTGAACAAATTGGTAGAGCTATCAACGATATAAGAATGAAATATGGTACTATTGATTCACCCGAGGATTTAAACGGAACAAGCGTTTTAACGGGTAGAGCGCCTGTTACAACCTTGAATGGCTATGCTTCCGAGGTAGCCGCATATACAAGCGGAAAGGGGCGTTTGTTCCTTGAGGTTTGCGGTTATGATATCTGCCATAATGCAGATGAAATAATTGAAAAGTCAAATTATTCTCCTGAAAGTGATTTAGAAAACACTCCAGATTCTGTTTTTTGCGCTCACGGTGCAGGCTTTAATGTAAAGTGGGACAAGGTTTTTGAATATATGCACATTGACTCTTGTTTAGAGCAAGAAAAAACACCTTATGAGGTTAGTCTCAATAAGCGTAATTTCCATATAGACGATAAAGAGCTTGAGGCTATAATGACTCGTGAATTTGGCGAAGACAAGCATCCGTTTTATAGATACAGCCATAATAAAGCACCTTCAAAGCCCGTTAGTACGGAATATAACACGGAAATCCGTAAGAAATATGTAATTGTAGACGGCTACAACGTTATTTTTGCATGGGACGAATTAAAAGAAATCGCAAATGATAATCTGGGTGCAGCGAGAGACAGACTTTTAGATATTCTGTGCAATTATTCCGCTTTCACGAAATGCGAAACAATTGTTGTTTTTGATGCTTATAAGGTATCGGGTAACAATGGACAAAGGTTTAATTATAATAATATTCATGTTGTTTACACAAAAGAGCGTGAGCTTGGTGATAACTACATTGAAAAGCTTATAAGTGATATCGGAAAAAATGAAAATGTTCGCGTTGTAACATCTGATAATCTTATTCAGCTTTCTGCAGTTCGTTTTGGTGTCCTGAGAGTATCAGCTCAGGATTTCAAAAGAGAGGTTGATGCGGTTGAAAAGAATATAGATGATTTGCTTTTTAAAATTAATAAACCCCGACCGCAAAAGGTAGGGGAATTGGTTGAGTTTTTATTAGAAAACTGAAGAAATAAGGTGAAAAAATGAAATGCCCAAACTGTCAAAATGAAATAGGTAGATTTGAACTTTCGCCAAATTGTAAGCATTGTGGTGTTAATATTTTTTATGCGCAACAAGAAGCTTTGCTTACTGAGGATGCAAAGAAATGTGAGTTGGAGTATGCAACCTTTCATATTCTTATTGCTAAGCTGAAAACTGCATTTATTGGCGGAAAAATTCAGATAATGAGAATTGTGGCAATGGTTCTTGCTATCGGCGCTATTTTTGTTCCTTTTGTAACTGTTGAGGCAAATTTTGCAACTTTTTCGGCAAAAATCAGCTTTGGTGCTTTTGGTATTTATCAGGCTTTTACTGACGGAACGTTAAATGCGATTTTGAATTTAAGTGTATACTCTCCTCAGATAACAATTTCACTTTTAGTATTGTTAGCTTTAATCGTTTTAATTTTCCTTTGTGGACTTGGTGTGTTTTTATCTCTTTTGCTGTCTTTTATCAACATTCAGAAAAGTGCAAAAATAGCACAAATTCTTGCTGTGATGGGAATGATTTTCTCGGCACTTTCATTTATATTGAGTTTAGCGTTACCAAAAATTATTTCTGAGATATCTTTTGCTGTTTCTCGGTGTGGTTTTGGTTCAGTTGCTTGTTTGGTTGTTTTATTATTTATATATGTATTAAACAGATTTATTGTTATTAAAAATATTCAACCGGAAATTAAGGCGGTTGATTTGGAGAGAGTCAAAATAAGAAAACAAATAAAAAATGGTGAACTTTTTTACGATGAATTACCGTTACCTGTATTAAAGTCTGAAATGGTAGAAGCTGTCCAAGCTGTAAAGGAGGAGGGCATTTAATATGAATAATAAATTAAAACAATTTGTTGTTTTTGGTATTACTTCTGTTGTTGCTCTTGTTATTTGTTTGGGTGTGCTCGTGGTAACAGTTAATAACCTTTATGGTAATACAGGTGAAGCTGAAATCAAAAATATAATTAACAAAACTGAGCTTGATTCAACTGAAGATGTTTTAGCTGATTATATTAATACACTTATTTTAAAAACTAATGAAAGATTTGTAAAAACAAAAACCTATACCGAAGTTTCTGTCAGTGGTTTAAAAGTTTTAAGTCCCTCTGAGAAACGGAGTAACGATGAGGCTATATTTAATTTTGCTAAAGATAAAATACTTCCAGCAATTGATAGTTATTATGAAGATGATTTTGAAGGTACATTTGAAAAAGATAACAGTAAAAAGCTTGATATTGCGGTTGATCAAACAATATTAAATAATGCATCCTTTTCAATTGGTCAGGTTGATGAAAATGGTGAGAGTGTTTTTGATGATGAAGGGAATCTTGTTGACAACGAATTCTATTATTTAACCTATGATGTTGTAGGTGAAAAAGTATTAGGCAGTAAAAATCATTCGGAAATGTTTTCAGTTAAAGAGGATTTATTTGCCAAGGAAATGTTTATAGATACAGTAAAAGAGAACTGTATGATAGATGCTTTTGAAGCAACACCTGATAGCTTTACAATTAAAGCAAAGGTAAATCGGGAAAATGACGAGATTCAGTACATTAATGTAATAAGAAGCTATTCAGTTACAATGGATGCAAAGTTTGTAAAAGATGCAGAAGTTTTCGGAGATAAAGAAATCTCGTTTGTTTATACAGTTACTGACACCTATGAATATTCTTATGCCGGTATTTCATTTGTTGAGGATGAAGTTGCAATAGGCGTTGATGAGGAGTATATGCTCAATGTTAATGCCGTTATTGATGACGATAGTGTTTATACTGTTGAGTTTACATCATCTGATGAAAATATTGCTTCTGTTGACGAAATGGGTTATGTTAAATTCCTGATAGATAGTCAGAACCCTGTAACAATTGCAGTTAAACTCAATTACCTGGGTGAAACCTTTACCGATACTTGCGTTGTAACTGCTTCGGAAGAAGGTGGTGTTGTTAATGAGTGATAGAGAAATCGTTAATATCAATGAAACTACGGAGAATGAAAAAGTCAGATATTATGAGGGCTTTAATTATGTTGGCGTTCGTGAAACGGTTGCATATCTTCTGAATGACTGGTCAAACTCTTTCAATATAAATAGCTTTAATGAAAGATATATATGGGACGTTGTTCATATTGATTTTACAGTAAGTGCTGTAATGAATATTGTAACTGCCGCCTGGGATATTGTTAACGATACATTTATATCTGTAATTGTTGACAGCACAAGGACAAGAATAGGAAAGTTCAGACCCTATCTTGTGGGTATGCAAATACCATTGACGATTATCAGCATATTTACTTGGTTACTACCTTTGTTTTTTCCTAATACAGTAGGAACACATTTGCCAAAACTTATATATTATTATATTTTTGCTATTATAAACGAAACGGCAGGAACATTTACAAATGTTGCCAAAAGTGGTTATATGTCAACTATAACCCCAAACCCTGATGAGCGAATACGGTTGATTACTCTCGCAGAGCTTTTAACCGGGTATATGGGTGAGGATTTGCCTCGTTATATAATGGGTGTATTAATCGATCTTGTAAATAACAAGGTTGTAAAATGGAAATTAAGCTCAGTATTTATGGTAATGGGTGGAGGAACAGCATTAATTTCTTCTCTTTGCACATTCTGGTTCTTCCTGCAGTCTAAAGAACGAGTTCCGCAATCTATTGAAAAACCAAGTGTAAAGCAGGGGATGAAGGCCATTGTTTCCAATTATCCGGTATTGCTAATGTGTATATCTGAGTTTTTAGGTAACTTTTCCATCAGTAAAAGCGAAACCAACTATTTTATTGATGTTTTAGGTAGTTATTCGCTTATTACATTACTAAATATACCCTCATCAATGAACGGTAGTATAAGCTATGCTTTTGTAGGTCCGCTAAGAAAAAGGTTTTCTTCAAAATCCTTGTGGATTTTTAATGATGTATATACAAGCCTTATAACAACAGCAGTTTTCCTCTTTGGTATGACTAAAAATAAAACCATGTTTAAAAAGACTGTTCCCATGTGCATTGCCTTTGGTTTAAAAGAATGGTTTATAAAATGGTCATGGGGAATTTCAAAGGTTATTAATGCAGACCTGTGGAATGAGGCAATGGATTATTGTGAATGGAAAAATGGTTATCGTATGGAAGCAACAACAGGTGTTGCAAAAGGATTGATTTTGAAAGTCCAGAGTGCTCTTTTAGGCTCAGTTACAAGTCTTATTATGAAGCGTATCGGTTATGTTCAAGGGCTTGAAATCGGCGCGCAGAACGATAAAACAAAGTTTTGGGAGTTTGCACTTTGTACAATTGTTCCCACTGTTACAGGTATATTAAGAATTGTTCCCAAGTTTCTTTGGCCCATTTCAAAACAAAAGCGCGAATGGATGTATGCAGAGTTATCTGAAAAAAGACAGGAAAGCGTTATGGGTTATACTGAAAACTATAAATAAAAATTCAGTCCCTCGGTTCATATCGAACCGAGGGACTGCTATTATAAATTTTGCAGATTAAATTAAACTCTGACAATCTCAGAATTGAGGCTTGAAAGCCCCATCATAAGTGCAGAAGCAACGTTTTTGCCGAGAGAAATAAGTTCGTGGTAATGGTTTGCGGGATCACCCATTGTGAAGTCATTATCGGGAACAACATAGCCGATAGCATCATTCATAAGACCAAAGCACTTTACATCCTCGCCGAAGATATCACAAGCGGGAGCGCCAAAGAAATCAGTAGCTGATACGGAATATTTTGCTTTTAATGTAGCACCCTCGGGAGCAATAAGGTCCTGACAGATTTCACCGGGAAGGAAAACAGTTTTAAACTGGTTTCCAAGCTCCATATAGCCGATTTCAGTGATCGTTGCATATGAGCCATCATCTTTAGTAATAACAACGTAGTTTGCGAGATTAAGCTTACCAACCGCTTCAATGAGTCTGTTAGAAATCGGAACTTCTACTTGTCTGATAAGGACATTAAGGAAAGGCTCAACAATTTCCTCTTCAGGAATTACATCGTTTCCTTCTTCGTCCTTGTTCCAGTTTTCATACCATACTGTGTAGCCTTCTTCGTCGCCATACTCAGCGATTTCATCAGCACAATTAAGGAGTGCGTCAGCTTCTACCTGTTCTTTTGTCATAGTAAGAGCAAGAGCCATTCTTGCAAGCTCAAAGCCATATCTCTGTGATCTTTCTGCACGGTGCTCTGTGGGAACGTTATCATTGCTGAGATGTGTTTCCATATAGATACCGGCAATAGCACCCTGGAAGAACATAAAATTGTAACCGGCATCCTCAAGGAATTTTCCGCAATAGAAGAGATAGTCACCGCTGATTTCTCTACCGGAGTTAGAGTCTGTAGGAAGACCTGCAACGTCGGGGTGAGCAGCAATGTTGAGCATCATAGTAGGTGTTGCATTTGCATCATCAGGAACAAAAACGAATCTGTTGATGTCAGTCATAGCAATAATTCTTTCACCTGTGTAAACCTTGTTGCCTTCTTCATCAATTTCATAAATCAACTGACCTGCATGTTTACGATTCTTATTCTGGAAATAATCGGGGGCATCCTTTGAGGTGTATGTGAGAACACCGGGTTGTAAATCAGCATAAGCATCGACAAGTGCATCACGCACCTTTTCTTTAAGGAAAGCCATGTAAGCAGGATTTGTACCCTGAACGAGTTCTTCGTCAGCTTTTGTACCACTGATTATACCATTACGTGCAAGCTTATAAAGAAGCTTTGTCCAAAGACCTTCAGTGTCTATACAGCTATGTGTATGGGTAGAAGCAATGTTGATAGCAACAATGTTGTTAGCCTCTGCAAAGTCAGCAAGGAGTGCACGGATATCCTTGATGTCTGCATTAGTGATACCGATACAGTCGATAGTTGCAAATAAAGCAGTACCATTACCCGTACCATCGTTGATAGCTATGCAACGAACCTTCATATCATCTTTGCCGATACCGGGGATTTCAACAATACCTTCAACAACGTTTGAGAAACCGTTTTCAGGAGCAATGTAACCACCAATGTAGTATGTACCGTTGCTGTAATCCTCGGGGATGAGGCTGGCACTTGAATATCCAAGATTCCACTGAGCATCATTCTTTGCGGAGGTCTGGAATTGAGTTCCGGTACCTTCATAGAAGTTCTCAGCAGCTCTTTTATCGGCTTCCTCCTGTGGCACAAAGCCGGGACCCTCTTGGAACAAGCCTGAGAACATTTTGAGAACAAAATTCAAAAGTGATTCAAGAATATCAGCGAAAACCACGCCAATAGCTTTTTCGCTATCATTGCTTATGATGGGATAAGCACTTGAAGCACTTGCTGTAACTGCGCCAAAGCTTGAAAAAATAACGCTTAACGCAAGAATAACAGCAATCATTTTTGTTAATCTGCATTTTTTCATAGTTTGTAATCTCCTTTTATATTGCCTAAAATTTGACAATATTATTTGTTATTATATTCTATATCATTTTTTACTGTTTTTCAACCATCAATTTTGCTAAATATAGCCCGTTTAATTAAGTGTTTTGCACAAAAATTGATAATAAGTAAAAAATTATATCAGATATAAAGCTTTTGATATTGACTTTTCAGGCGGGATTGTGTAAAATGAATAAGAATTATTAGGTATCAAGGGGGATACTAGAATGAAAAATACTGAATTAGATAATGCAAGATTGAAAAAACTTGTTGCATTAATTCTGGCAACTACCGTCGTTATCGGTATTGTTTCAAGCTCTGCAATCAAGCTTGTTGCAGCAACTTACTATATGCAGAATAAACGTAAATTGACAACTAACAGCCCTATCATAAATCAGATTATTGATGCAGTTGTTGATGACGAAAATATTGCGGGTCCTGCAACAACAGCACCCCAGACAACAGCTCCTCAGACAACTGTTGCTCCTACTACTACAGAGGCTCCCACAACAACTGAGCCAACAACAGAAGCTACTACAGTTGCTCCCGAAACTTCTGAGGAAACATCTGAAGAAACAACAGAAACAACCACAACTACCGCTCCTGCGGATGATGGCTCCGGCGGCTCAACAGATATTTTAGGCACTTTAACGGGCTTGCTTGGTGGTCTTGGTGATATTGGCGGTATGCTCGGTGGTCTTGACATAGGTAGCCTTCTTGGCGGACTTGGTGACATGGGCGACCTTGGTGGTCTCCTTGGCGGTCTTGGTGATGCAGGCGGTATGCTTGATGGCCTTGGTGATATGCTTGGTGGCCTAGGTGGCTCAACAGACACTGAAGAATCAACAGATGAGGAAGTTGAAGTTCCCGAGGAAGATGCTACAGAAGAAACTGAAGAAGAAACTACAGAGGAAGAAGTTGTTGAACCCACAACAGATTCTGAAGAAGTAATTGCTGAAAAACAAAGCATTCTTAAAAAATACAACAAAGTTGTAAATTACGCTAAAAAGACAGGCAAACCTTCTTTTACAAAAGTTACATACAGAACATTTGATAAAGGCACCGGTGCTTCACTTGTCTTTGGTGATGTAGAATCCGCTTTCCCTGAGTATTTTATCTCTGAAGACAGCGCAAAATCTTCCCCCGTTGTTGTACCCGCAGATGAAGTTAATTCAGAATTGTTGATAAACAATGATTTTTCTGCAAGTTTGTTAAAAACTAAAGATGCTTCTGATGCTATTGATTATGCAGACATCGAGAAGCTTGAAAACGGTAAGAGAAAAATTACAATTATATTACGTGAAGAGGAAAATCCTGCTGCTACTCCTGCTGATGCTGAAAAAGCAGAAAGCTTTACAAGTGCTATGTTCCCCGTAATCTCATCAGAGGAATTTACAGGTATGGTTGATTCAACAATTGCTTTGCCTGCTGTTACAAAAACAACTCTCACTTATTATGATTGCACTATAGAACTTATTTATAACCCCGCTCTTAACAGAATTGAGTCTATAAAGCAAACTACTAAATATGAAGCATCAGTAAGAGGCTTGTTCCTTGTTTGCAAGGGTGTTGTTACCGAAGTTTCCGAATATAGTGATTTTAATTACGGTATTGTTTAATTAATAATTGATTTTCAAGGAAGAACAGGTTTAAAAACTTGTTCTTCCTTTTCTTATATTTACTTGATAATTAATTATACTTGTGATATAATTTTAAATTGATAAATTGTAACCGAGGAGATATTTATGACAAGACGCGAAGCAAGAGAACAAGCATTTATTATTTTATTCGAGAAAATTTTTGATAATGAAGCTTCAATTTCTGAAATTGTTGCAACAGCAAAAGAGGCAGAGCTTATAAAAATCAACAGCTTTGCTGGTGATATTCTCAATGCAGTTGAGGAAAATTCCGAGGAAATTGACAAGACTATTGAAGTTAATTCACAGGACTGGACAATCTCAAGATTGCCTAAGGTTTCCCTTGCAATATTGCGACTTGCCGTTGCAGAAATCAAATATATTGACGATGTTCCTAATGGTGTTGCAGTTAATGAAGCAGTGGAGCTTGCAAAAAAATACGGAACTAATGAGGATGCTTCATTTATAAATGGTATTCTCGGTACAATTGCAAAAGTACAATGAACGGCTTTTTAGGATTTGATACAAGTAATTATACTACCTCTGTTGCAGTTTTTTCTGAGGGTAATGTATTTCAAGGCAAACGCCTTTTACCTGTAAAAGAGGGAGAGCGAGGTATTCGCCAGAGTGATGCGGTTTTTCATCATACTAAGGTGTATTCAGAAATTTTTGAGATGGTTTTGTCTCAATTTTCCGGTAAAATCTCAGCAGTGGGAGCTTCTGTATTTCCGACAACTCAAATCGGGTCATATATGCCATGTTTTTTAGTTGGTGAAAATGCTGCGAGAACAGTTGCAGCGGCTTTGAATATTCCCTTTTATTCTTTTTCTCATCAACAGGGGCATATTGCAGCAGCTCTTTATTCATCAAAGAGAATGGATTTGTTGGATAAGCGCTTTTTAGCATTTCATGTATCAGGGGGAACAACTGATCTTGTTTTATGTGAACCTGATAACGAGAAAATTTTAAAAATTTCTCCTGTTGCATGCTCTAATGATTTGAAGGCAGGACAAGCTGTCGATCGTATAGGCGTTAAAATCGGAATACCGTTCCCTGCGGGAGCAGGACTTGAAAAATTTGCTCAGAAATCAGAAAAACAGTATAATAATAAGATAAAACTCCAAGAAGGAAATTGTTCTTTGTCAGGCTTGGAAAATAAGTGCTTAAAAATGCTGTCAGATGGAGAAACAAAGGAAGACACAGCCAGGTTTTTACTTTTGTATATTGCAGACACAATTTCCGCAATGACAGAATTTGCATTGAAGAAATATGGAGATTTGCCGATAGTTTTTGCAGGTGGAGTAATGTCAGATAAAATTATTAAAGATATCATTACTTCCCGGTTTGATGCATCTTTTGCAGAGCCGGAATATTCTTGTGATAATGCGGCAGGAATTGCAGTTCTGACATCCTTAAAATAAAAGTGAGGCATATTTATGTATACACCACAACCTACTGTTTACAGTGTTTCACAATTAAATAGTTATGTTAAGGGTATACTTGATAAAGATGAAAACCTTGCCCATGTTTTTGTAACAGGTGAGATTTCGAACTTTAAAGCACATTACAGCGGTCATTTATATATGACTGTAAAAGACGAAACCGCGTCACTAAAAGCAGTTATGTTTGTGGGCAATGCAAATAAACTTCGTTTCACCCCTGAAAACGGTATGAAAATACTTGCTTTTGGTACTGTATCGCTTTTTCCCAGAGATGGTTCATATCAATTATATATTAATGATATGCAACCCGATGGAGTTGGAGCATTAAATATAGCTTTTGAACAGTTGAAAAAGAAATTGGAGGCTGAGGGACTTTTTAAGAGTGAATTTAAAAAGCCTATTCCCAAATTTCCGCAAAGGGTAGGCGTTGTTACTTCTTCTACCGGTGCGGCAGTTCAAGATATATTTAATGTTTTAAACAGACGTTTTCCTGTTGCAGAGGTTGTTTTAAGACCTTGTCAGGTTCAAGGTGATGGAGCTGCAGAAGATATTGCAAAAGCCATTTATGAATTTAATGAGATAAATGGTGCAGATGTTTTGATTGTAGGCCGTGGCGGTGGTTCAATTGAAGATCTTTGGGCGTTTAATGAAGAAATTGTTGCAAGAGCAGTTTTTGAATCAACAATACCTGTTATTTCTGCTGTTGGTCATGAAACAGATTACACTATTTGCGATTTTGTTGCAGATTTAAGAGCGCCCACACCTTCTGCGGCTGCGGAATGTGCCGTGCCTGATATATATGAGTTAAAAGCTAATTTAATTTCCTTAAAGCAACATATTTATTCTTTGACTAAAAACAGAGTTAATTTAGAACGAGGTAAATTAAATTCTATTGAAAAAAGCGGTGCTTTGCGTGATCCTTTAACAAATATTAATGAAAAACGCAGGGAACTTGTTTTCATAACGGAAAAGCTTTCTGTTTTGACCAATTCTGTGTTGGAAAACAAGAAAGCAAAAATTTCTGCTTTAGCAGGAAAGTTAGAAACATTAAGTCCTCTCGGTGTTATTTCCCGTGGGTATGCCCTTGTTGAAAAAGAGGGAAAGCCTGTAACAAAAATTGGTGACCTGATAATAGATGACAGGGTTTGTATTAAGCTTTCTGACGGAGAGTTTAATGCAAAAGTAATTAAATTCGGAGAGTAAAACAATGGAACAGAATTATGAAAAATCTTTAAAAAGATTGGAAGAAATAGTTGCTGTATTAGAAGAGGGGGGGCAACCTTTGGAAAAGACTCTTGAACTCTTTTCTGAGGGGACAGCTCTTTTGAACGCTTGTACAAAGTACCTTGATAATGCAGAGCAAAAAATAATAACCCTTATGGGTAACGGTGATAAATAATGCATAATAAAATAAAAGAATTTGCAGGTGCTTTTGAAGATAATTTATATGATTATTTCAAAGAATATTTACCTGAATATAAATTGATTTTCGATTCAATGGAATATAGCGTGAAAAACGGTGGGAAAAGGGTTCGTCCTCTTTTGACAATGCTTTTTTGCGATGCCTGCGGTGGTGATGTTAAGTCCGTTATTCCTATGGCACAAGCGGTTGAGTTTATTCACACCTATTCTTTAATCCACGATGATTTACCTTGTATGGACGATGATGATTATCGTCGCGGTAAGCCTTCAAATCATAAGGTTTTTGGTGAGGCATTTGCTCTTTTAGCAGGAGATGGACTTCTTACTGCGGCTTTCGAAAGAATTTCCCAAGGTTGTCTTGAAGGGTTATATGATAGTGAAACTGCCATAAGCAGTGTTTCCGTGCTTTCAGCTCTTGCTGGTAGCAGGGGAATGATTGGCGGACAAGTTATTGATTTAATTAATGAAAATAACCCGGATGCTGATTTCGAAACCTTGCAATTGATGGATAATTTGAAAACCGGTGCATTGATTGAGGCTGCTTGTGTTTTGGGTTGTGTGGTTGCAGGTGCTTCGGAAGAAAAAATTAATGCAGCGAGTAAGTTTGCGCTTAATATAGGTCTGGCGTTCCAGATTAAAGACGATATACTTGATGTAACCAGCTCTTTAGAAAAACTTGGTAAGCTTACAGGTAGTGACACTCAGAATGGTAAATCTACTTATGTTACACTTTTAGGTGTTGAAAAATGCCAGGAGCTTGTTGAGAAGCTTACAAACGAAGCATTAGAAATGCTTCAGGAGTTCCCTGAAAATGAGGCACTCAAAGAATATGCCGGATATTTGGCACACAGAGAGAATTGATTTTATGGAACATAAATTGCTTTCAAAAATCAAATCGCCTGCCGATTTGAAAAAAATAGATGATAAACAGCTTCCTATGCTTGCAGAGGAGGTCAGAGATACTATTATCTCAACTGTTTCCAATAATGGTGGTCATCTTGCATCTAATTTAGGTGTTGTTGAGCTTACTATTGCACTTCATAAGGTTTTTAATTCCCCGAATGATAAGATTGTTTGGGATGTTGGGCATCAGGTTTACACCCACAAACTTCTTACAGGAAGATATGAGCAGTTTAAAACTCTTCGTCGTGAAGACGGACTTTCAGGTTTTTCACGTCCGAATGAAAGTGAGCACGATATTGTCTATAGCGGACATAGCAGTGTTTCTGTTTCAACAGCTTTAGGCATTGCAACCGCTAATAAAATTAACGGTAAAAAAGATTATGCAATTGCGGTTCTTGGTGACGGTGCATTAACAGGCGGACTGATTTACGAAGCCTTTAACAATGCCGGTCATATGAAGGATACGAGATTAATCATTATTCTTAATGATAATGGAATGTCTATATCTAAAAATGTAGGTCATCTTGCAAAACGGCTTGCAGTTATGCGCTCGCGATCCGGCTATTTTAAACTGAAAGCCTTAACAGAAAGATTAGTTTTTAAAATTCCGTTTGTAGGAAAACCTCTTGCAAATAAAATTTTTAAGATTAAAACTGATTTGAAAAATATGCTTTACGAAAGTAATTTCTTTGAGGATTTAGGAATCAGATATATGGGACCTATTGATGGTCATAATGTATCTCAGTTATGTGATGCTCTTGAGGGAGCTAAGCTGATAAATTCACCTGTTATTGTGCATATAAATACAGTTAAGGGTAAAGGATATAAGCCCGCAGAAGAAAAACCTTCAGAATTTCATGGTGTAGGACCGTTTAATGCGGAAACCGGATTGTTGACAAGCTCCTCTGAAAACTTTTCTGAAAAATTTGGTGAATTCCTTTATAACCAAGCTCCTAAAGATAAGCGCATATGCGCTATTACTGCGGCAATGTCTTTGGGTACGGGATTAAAAAAATTCTCCGAAGAATATCCTGACAGAGTTTATGATGTGGGGATTGCAGAAGAACATGCCGTTCCTTTTGCTCTCGGACTTTCTAAAAACGGAATGTTACCTGTTTTTGTTGTATATTCAACTTTTTTGCAACGTTGCTATGATCAGCTGATTCATGATTGCGCTCTTCAGAACAGTCGTATGGTAATTGCAGTTGACAGAGCGGGTATTGTTGGTGATGACGGTGAAACCCATAACGGTATTTACGATACTGCTTTCTTCAACGGAATACCTAACATAACAGTTTATTCCCCCAGTTATTATTGCGAGCTTAATAATGCTCTCGTGAATTCGCTTTATCACAGTAACGGACCTTGTGTTATAAGATATCCCAGAGGCTCAGAGCCTGAAATGCCTGAAAACTTTGAATGCAGTGGTAAGCCTTTTGATGTTTTCGGAGATGAAGATGCAGATATTGTTTTAGTAACATATGGTAGAATTTTTGCTGATGCATATAAAGCATATATTCGCCTTAAAAATGAAGGGTTAAAGGTTAAATTAATCAAGCTTAATGTAATAGTTCCTGTTGCACAAGATTGTGTTAGTTATATAGGAAAAGCTGAACACGTATTCTTCTTTGAAGAGGGCGTTAAAAGCGGCGGAGTTGGTGAGAGCTTTGCAACTCTTATGCTTGAAAATAGCATAAAATCTAAATTTTCTCTTACTGCTTTTCCTGATTGCTTTGTAAAACAAGGAAAAACAGATAGCATATTACATCAGTATTTTCTTGATAGCGAAGGTATGTATAACATAGTAAAAGAATCATTGGAGACAAGTAATGAGTGATAAAAAAAGACTTGACATAGTTCTTTTTGAACGAGGCTTTGCTGAAAGTCGTGAAAAAGCAAAAGCATTAATTATGTCAGGGATTGTGTATGTAAATGATCAAAAAGAGATAAAAGCAGGGCGGGATATCAAGCCTGATGACATTATAGAGGTTCGCGGAAACACTTTGAAATATGTCAGTCGTGGTGGCTTGAAGCTTGAAAAAGCAATGGAATCTTTTCCTATTGCCCTTGATGGAAAGCTTTGTATGGATATAGGGGCATCTACGGGTGGTTTTACTGATTGTATGCTCCAGAATGGTGCAACTAAGGTTTATTCTATTGATGTCGGTTATGGTCAGCTTGCATGGAAGCTTCGCAGCGATGAGCGAGTTGTTAATTTAGAAAGAACCAATTTCAGATATGTAACCCACGAACAGATTCCTGAAGAAATTGATTTTGCATCTGTTGATGTTTCTTTTATATCATTGAAGCTGATTTTACCTGTTATGTACAATCTTCTTAAAAATGACGGTGAGGCAGTTTGTCTTATAAAACCGCAGTTTGAAGCAGGAAGAGAAAATGTTGGTAAAAAAGGTGTTGTTCGTGACCCTGCAGTTCATGAAAATGTCATTAAAACCATTGCTGAATTTGCAAATTCTCAATCCTTTGAGGTTTTGGGTCTTGAGCATTCTCCTGTTAAAGGCCCCGAGGGAAACATTGAGTACCTTATGTACATAAAAAAATGTGAAGCACCTCAGAATTCGGAAGATATTATTGCAACAGCAGGAGAGCTTGTAGAACGTTCTCATAAAGTGTTAGATAAGTAAAATATAGGTGGTATTATGAAGTTTTTTATAATTCCAAATATGACAAGAGAGAATGCATTCTCTGTTACAAACAGTTTGATTAAAGAGCTTCTTTCACTTAATTGTGATATTCTTATGGATAAATCGCTAAAAGCTCATTTTTCAGATTGTAAATCTGTTTTCTTTGGTGAGCAGGCTACTCTTTTAAATATGGCTGATATTGTAATATCTATTGGTGGAGATGGTTCTTTTATTAATGCTGCAAAGATTGCAACAGACCATGAAAAGCCCTTGCTTTGTATAAACGCGGGTAAGCTTGCTTACTTAGCTTGCCTGGAGAGTGATGAGTTATCTTTACTTTCTCAGGTTGTTAAAGGGGAATATGTAACTGAAAAAAGAATGATGCTTGATGTTAGTATTCTTGACAAATTCAATAGAATAATATATCATTCAAATTGCATAAATGATGCGGTTGTTTCAAGAAGCGGTACTATAAGGATTATGAAGCTGTCCGTTTCCTGTAATGGAGCGCCTCTTATTGATTATATGGCTGATGGTGCTATTGTTTCAACCCCAACGGGTTCTACTGCATATTCTCTTTCAGCAGGTGGTCCTGTGATTGACCCTTGTGTTGAAAGTATACTATTAACACCGGTTTGTGCGCACAGTGTCTTTTCCCGTTCCGTTGTTCTTGGAGGTAACTCAAGCCTTGAAATTACTCACGACAACAGTGGTGAAGCAATTTTATCTTGTGACGGACAAAGTGCAGTAGTTATACCTGAAGGAGCAGTTGTCAGTATCAAGCGTTCCGAAAAATACTCTTCATTTGTAAAAATTAAGAACGATACTTTTATCGATGTTTTAAATAAAAAGATATCGGGTTAGGGTGGGAAATATGAAAAAAAGAAGACATAAACTTATACTTGATTTAATTGAACAGTATGATGTTGGTACTCAGGAGGAGCTTCTTGCTCTTTTAAGAGACAAAGGCTATGATGTTACTCAAGCAACTGTTTCAAGAGATGTTAAGGAATTGCGCCTTATAAAAGCACTTGGAGCTAACGGAGTGTATAAATATACAGTGGAAAATACAAAAAATACAGGTTATTCCGGTATGTTTGATGCACTTTTCCAAAGCGCAATGACAAAAGTTGACTATGCGGGTAATATCTGTGTAATAAAATGCTCTCCAGGTCTTGCGGGAGCTGCTTGTGCCACAATCGACTCAATGAATGTTCACGATATCGTTGGTACAATTGCAGGTGATGACACTATTTTTATGCTTTGTCGCACTTCAGAGGAAGCTCGTGGAGTTGCAGAAGCACTTAACAGAATGATTGGCAGGTAAAACTTTATGCTTTCCGTTTTGAAGATTGAAAACATAGCTATAATTGAAAGCGCCGAGATTGAATTTTCAAGGGGCTTTAATGTGTTGAGCGGTGAAACGGGTGCAGGTAAATCTATAATATTGGATTCTATTAACGCAGTACTTGGGTTTAGGACTTCTCGTGAACTTATAAGATCGGGAGCTTCGGAAGCAAAAGTGACTGCGTTGTTTTCGTGTGTAAGTGAAAATCTTGAAAATAAATTAACCGAACTTTCTCTGCCGTTAAGTCCTGATAAAACCTTACTTGTATCAAGGATTATAAGTCCTGATAAGAACGTTTGTAAAGTCAATAATACCCTGACAAATGTTACTGCCTTGAGAGAAATAGGTGCAGAGCTTATTTCCATTCACGGTCAACAGGATAACAGAGAGCTTTTAAACAATGAAACTCATATTTCGTATATTGACTCCATAGGTAGCTTAACTGAGCTTGTAGAGGGTTATACGGCTCTTTATAATGAGCTTTTGGTTCTTAAATCTCAAATTAAGAAGCTTTCGGGTAATAATAAAGAAAAAGCAAGAAGAATTGATATTCTTTCCTATCAGATTGATGAGCTTGAAAAGGCTGAAATTAATCCGGGTGAATGGGAAAATTTAAAAAACAGAAGAACTGAGCTTCAGAATTTTGAAAAAATTCAGGAAAGTCTTTCTGCAACCTATGATGCTCTTTCAGGCGGAGATTCTTATAAAGGTGCAGTTGAAATGGTTTCAGGTGCTTTCAGAGAGCTTTCTTCAATTGGTAAATTTTCCAATGAGCTTCAAGGGATTTCCGAAAAGCTGGGTGATTTGTATTACGAACTTTCCGATATTTCTGATTCAATTCGTGATAGTATTTCTGATGATGGTTATAATCCTTTAGAGCTTGAGGAAATTGAAAATCGTCTTGACTTATTGTATAAATTAAGTAAAAAGTATGGCGAAACAGAAGAGGGAATGTTAGATTTCCTTGAAAATGCCAAAAAAGAATTGAGTGAAATTTCTCTTTCGGATGAGATTCTTGACGAACTTAAGATAAAATATTCCGAAAGACTTATTGAAACTGAAAAACTTGCAAAAACGCTTTCTGAAAAGAGAAAGAAAGAAGCAAGAGTTTTTTGCGAAAAAGTCTGCGATGAACTTCGTTTTCTTGATATGCCAAATGTAGAATTCCTTGTTGATTTCAAAGAGGTTGACCTTTGCGAAAACGGAATAGACAGTGCAGAGTTTCTTATTTCCGCCAATGTTGGTGAAATTCCTAAACCGATCGCCAAAATCGCAAGTGGCGGTGAGCTTTCAAGAATTATGCTCGCTTTGAAGACTGTTTTAGCAGATAAAGACAAGGTTTCAACAATGATTTTTGATGAAATTGATGCAGGCGTAAGCGGAAGAGCCGCTTTAAAGGTTGCTTCAAAGCTTAAAGATGTTTCAGAGGGTAAGCAGGTACTTTGTGTAACCCACCTTGCGCAATTAATGTCTTATGCTGATAGTCATTATCTTATTGAAAAAGCAGTTCGTGACGGTAAAACCTATACAGGTGTAACTCTTCTTGATTTAGAGGGCAGAAAAAAAGAAATAGCAAGAATTACAAGCGGTGGAGAAATTACTCAGACACAGCTTGATAACGCTTTGGAAATGATAAATAATGCAAGAGGAGAGGTTTTGTGATGAAATTAGGTGTTTGTCGCGGTCTTGATGACTTTGAAAGTATAAAATCCGCTTCAGAAGCAGGCGTTGATTACTATGAATGTGGGTTTGGCAGTCTCGCAAAATTTGATGATGAAAAATTTAATTTATGCAAAAATTATTTAGAAGAATGCTCTTTGAAATGCCTTGCAGCCAATGGATTTATTCCCGGTGAATTAAAGGTTGTTGGTGATAATATTGACTATGGTGCATTAGAGGCATATCTTGATAAAGGCTTTGAAAGAGCAAAAATTCTGGGAGTTGAAAAAGTAGTTTTCGGTTCAGGTGCTGCAAGAAGCTTTCCTGAAGGCTTTTCTTTTGAAAAAGCAAAAGATCAAATGGCATTCTTTTTGAATGAATATGCTGCACCAAAAGCAGAAAAGTCAGGTTGCATAATTGTAATGGAGCCTTTAAGATTCGGCGAATCTTCAATGATTCACACAGTTGCAGACGGTATCGAAATTGCCCGTATGAGCGGTAAGGAAAATGTTGCAGGCCTTGCAGACCTTTATCATGTTTTCGGGAATAACGATAGCATAGAGGGAATTGCTGATTTTAAAGGTGAGCTTTTGCACGCTCATATTGCTGAGCCTGAAAAAAGGGTTTACCCCTCAGCTAAGGACAGCGAAGAGGTTATTGCTATTTATAAAAAATTCTTTGATGCTCTTAAGCTTGCAGGTTGCGAGACTTGTTCAGTTGAAGCAAGAACTGATGATTTTAAAGCCGATATTGCAGATGCACTTGCAATTCTTAAAGCTTTGATATAGAATAAATTTATAGATACTTTAAAACCGAAAGGATGTTAAATATGGGAAAAATTGTTGTAATGGAACATCCGCTTATTCAGCATAAGCTTTCCATTCTCAGAGATGTTAATACAGGTTCTAAGGAGTTTCGTGCTCTTATATCTGAAATAGCAAACCTTATTTGCTATGAGGCAACAAGAGATTTACCTCTTGAAGACGTTGAGGTTGAAACACCTATCTGCAAAATGACAGGTAAAACACTTGCCGGAAAAAAGGTTGCGATTGTTCCCATTTTGAGAGCAGGTCTCGGAATGGTTGAGGGTATGCTTGCTCTTCTTCCTTCAGCAAAGGTTGGTCATATCGGTCTTTACAGAGATCCTGAAACAGTTCAGCCTGTTGAGTATTACTGCAAGTTGCCTGCAGATATTGAGCATAGAGATGTTTTTGTTGTTGACCCCATGCTTGCAACAGGTGGCTCTGCAATTGATGCTATTACTCAGATTAAAAAACGCGGTGCCAAGCATATTAAATTCCTTGGTATTATTGCCGCTCCTGAAGGCCTTGATGCCCTTGCAAAGGCTCATCCTGATGTTGATATTTTCCTTGCTTCACTTGATGAAAAGCTAAATGACCATTGCTATATAGTTCCCGGTCTCGGCGATGCAGGTGATCGTATTTTCGGTACTAAATAAGAATAATATGTAAAAACACATTTGGAAAAAGCTCCAAATGTGTTTTCTTTTATTCAACCTTGTCATTGATCATATCATTTCTTGCTTCAACCATATCATTTTCTCTGAAAAGAAGTGAAATGCACCATATACCTGCAAGAGCAACAAGTACGTAAACGATTCTTGAAAGAATAGCAGCCTGACCGCCAAAGAGCCATGCAACAAGGTCAAATTTAAAAAGACCAACACTACCCCAGTTAAGTGCACCAATTGTTACAAGAATCAAAGCAATTCTGTCTAACATGAAAATTCTCCTTTCTGCAAAAGCCTATAATTGCTTTAAAAGTATTATTAACTGAATAAACTGAATTATGAGCGTAGTTTTATGTGTTTTTTTGGAAAAATAAAAATATAGTTTTATTTTGAGGATTATTTCATATTCTCTTGACCTGCATTAAATAATGTTATAAAATGAAAATATATGCGAAGGAGTGAGTTGTTGAGCTTTAAGAAATTGACATCGGATGAAAAAAGAAGCAGAGTACTTCGTCCGTTGAGTATAGCTTGCTTTATAGGGGCTGTTTTAGCTGTTATTGTAATGATGCTTGCTCGATTACCACAATTCCAAACACAACTTTCCCAGATAAACGCTTGGTTTACCGATATTGAGCTTTTTATTGCCCGATTTGACAAATTTGCCGCAGTGGCGGTTATTTTGTTCTTTTTTCTTGTGAAAACGTTGGTTGGTTTTATTCCTTTTTCTGTGCTTTTTGTGGGAACAGGTCTTGTTTTTTCTCCGCCAATTGCTGTTTTAGTTAATGTAATCGGTTTTAGTATGCTGGCTGGGTTAAAATTTTTGTATGGAAGGAAATTTGGCGGTGGCGGTTTGCATAAATTACTTCTCAAATCCGAGCAATTGTCCGACTTTATGGATTTTCATGGCAAAGGAAACAGATGGATGCTTGTTGTTCTCCGTTTTGTTCCCGTTGCTCCGGTAGGTACGGTAAGCAGAGCTTATGGTGCAACAGATATAGAATTAATTCCATTTTTATTTCTCTCGGTTTTAGGCTTTCTTCCTCGATTAATCTCCTGGAGTATAATCGGTTGCAATGTTTTTGACCCGTTTACGCCTTCTTTTCTCACACCTATTGCGATTTTATTGGTAATAAGCGGTATTTCACTATTGCTTTTAGATATTCTCTTTAAACTAATCCGAAAGGACGAAAAAAATGAAAAAGAATGATATTTTAACAAATGCTTTTCTTGAAAGACTTGTTGCAGTTTACGGAAACGATGAAGCATCCTTCCAGCAGGAAAGATATATTAAACTTGCAGAAAGCTTTGAAAAGGATTTTTCAGAAAACGAGAATTTAAGATTTTTCTCTGCTCCCGGCAGAACTGAGGTTGGCGGTAACCATACTGACCATAACAATGGTAAGGTTCTTGCTGCAGCAATTAACCTTGATGCGGTTGCAGCAGTATCTGAGAGAGCTGACAGCATTATTTGCGTCAATTCAGAGGGCTATGCTCCTATTTCTGTTGATTCAGCTGATTTAGAGATTAAAGACGAGGAAGCAGGCAAATCTACTGCACTTATCAGAGGTATCTGCGCTCGTTTCGGTCAGTTGGGTTATAAATACGGTGGCTTTAACGCATCTGTTACATCTCGCGTTCTTTCAGGCTCAGGTCTTTCATCATCTGCAGCTTATGAGGTTCTTATTGGCACAATTCTTAACTACTTATACAATGATGGTAAAATCAGTGCAGTTGAAATAGCACAGATTTCTCAGTATGCAGAAAATGTTTATTTCAAAAAGCCTTGCGGACTTATGGATCAGACTGCTTGCTCAGTTGGTGGATTTGTACAGATTGATTTTGAAGATACCACAAAGCCTGTAATTAATAAGGTCGATTTTGATATTGCAAAACACGGTTATAATCTTTGCATAGTCGATACAGGCGGAAACCACGCTGATCTTACAGGTGATTATGCGGCAATTCGTCTTGAAATGAATTCTGTTGCAGAGTTTTTCGGCAAGAATGTTCTTCGACAGGTTTCTGAAAAGGATGTTTTTGATAATATGGGCGAAATCCGTAAGAAAACAGGGGACAGAGCAATCGAAAGAGCAATCCATTTTTATAACGAAAACAAGAGAGTTGAAAGACTTGCAGATGCGCTTTCAAAAGGTGATTTTGAAAGCTTTAAAGCGACAATTGTTGAGAGCGGTAAATCCTCTTATATGTATAATCAGAACTGCTTTACACTCTCAAATCCCGATTCACAGCCCGTAGCCCTTGCACTTTGCATTACTGAAGAGCTTCTTAAAGGTAAGGGAGCATATCGTGTTCACGGTGGTGGATTTGCAGGTACAATTCAGGCATTTGTTCCTGTTGAAGAAACAGAAAATTATGTTTCTTCAATGAAAAAAGTCTTTGGCGGGAATTCTTGCTACATACTTAAAGTCAGAAGCCATGGTGGCTGTGAAATATGATTGAAAAAATGTATCAGCTTTCAGATATAAACGGTGGGTTTCCACCGTTTTTGTCTGTAATCAATACGGATTTTCTTTTTGCCCGTGGAAGTTCTGACGGAGTGTATTTTCAGGAAATTGATGGTGAAAGAACACTCCTTTTTTCTTTAAGAGGAGTAACTGCAACAATATGCAGATTAAGTGAAAAAGCAGATACACAGGAATTATTGTCTTTTTTTGAATTTCAGGGTATAAAGAATGTTTTATCAGATTTCTTTTTCGAGGAAATTTGTCTTGAAGAAAGGGCGGTTTTAAAAGCAACGCCTGAATGTGAGTTGTCAAGCGACACCATAGTCATAACACCATCTTCAAGCTTGAGTGATTATGAAAGTGTTTTTAATTTGCTTTCCCGTAATGGCTCCTTCGAAACGTGGTATCCCTTATTTTCCGCAAAGGTAAACGAGGGCTTTTCGTGTGGAGTTTATATGATGGAGAACACTATTCCCGTCAGTTGTGCAATTGCACCCTTTATTTTTGAAAATTCGGGTGTGGTTGCAGGTGTTTTTACAACTGAAAGCCATAGAAACAAGGGCTATGCAACAAGGTGCGTAAAAGCAATTTTAAGCGAATTGCAAAAGAAAAATATCAAAGATGTTTATCTTTGGTGTGAAGATAAAAATATAAAGTTATATGAAAATACAGGCTTTTCGTTATACGGAAAAATTTATATAAAAAAGGAAGAATAAAATGCCATTCTTTGATTTTAGTGAACAAATGAAAGAAATTTCTGAAAAAGCACTTTTAAAGTGTAGCAATAAGTTTTCAGAAATTGACAAAATAACAGAATTTAATCAACAAAGAGTTTTGAAAGCTTTTATTGATAATGGTGTCAGTGAATCTCATTTTGCAGGTTCAACGGGCTATGGCTATGGTGACAGAGGTCGCGAGGTGCTTGATGAAGTGACCGCGCAGATTTTTGGTGCCGAGGATGCTCTTATCCGCCATAGCTTTGCGAGTGGTACTCATACCTTGTGCGTAATGCTTTTTGGTGTTCTTCGTCCGGGTGATACTGTTCTTTGTGCAACCGGTACACCTTATGATACTATTCATTCCGTAATAGGACTTTCAGGCGAAGGGATGGGATCCTTAAAGGATTTCGGCATAGGCTTTGAAATAATTGAGCTTAATGAAGATGGTTCAGTTAACCTCGAAGCACTTAAAAATAAACTCAATAAAAAAGAATATAAAGCTGTTTATATTCAGCGTTCAAGAGGCTATTCCTTAAGACCTACCTTAACATCAAAAGAAATTAAAGAAATTACTGATGTTGTTAAAAATAACAGTAAAGCAATCACAATGCTTGATAACTGTTATGGTGAATTTACGGAATATGAAACACCCTCAGAGGTTGGCGTTGATATATTCGCAGGCTCGCTTATAAAAAATCCCGGTGGCGGTATTGCAAAATGCGGTGGTTACATAGCAGGTAAAAAGGAGTTGGTTGAGCTTTGCTCTTATCGTCTTACAACCCCGGGTATTGGTAAAGAAGTGGGTGCTACGCTCGGTAATACAAGAGATATTTTTATGGGGCTTTTCCACGCCCCTCATGTAACGGGAGAAGCTCTTAAAACCGCTGTGTTCACTGCCGCAGTATTTGAAGAAATGGGATATTGGGTATCACCTGCAAGCACAGAAAAACGCGCAGATATTATTCAAAGTGTAAAGCTTGGGAACAGAGAAAAGCTTATTGCATTCTGTCAGGGTCTCCAGAGTGGTTCTGTGGTTGATAGCTATGTTGTTCCTGAACCCTGGGCAATGCCGGGTTATGATAGTGAAGTTATTATGGCAGCAGGCGCGTTTACAAATGGTTCTTCAATTGAGCTTTCTGCAGATGCACCGTTGCGTGAACCCTTTGCCGTGTGGCTTCAGGGTGGTCTTAATTTTCACAGTGCTAAAATAGGTGTTCTTTTAGGTGCACAAAGAGTTTTGGATATTCAATAATTACTTGTTTTTGTTTTTTCATAAATATATATTTTTTCACTGATTTCTTTAAAAACGGGTGCTCCGTCTGTTCCGCCGGAGTTCCCGTTTTCTTTTAATATGCAGATAACATATCTGGGGTTTTCAATAGGAAAAAAGCCCACAAACCAACAGTATTTTATTTCATTACCTTTTTTATCATATTGTCCGCTTTGAGCAGTAGCGGTTTTTGTGCAAGCTTCAAATAGTGATGAAAAAGCACTTTTTCCGGTACCTTCAAATGTGGTTTTTAGCATAGCTTTTTTTATTGCATCGCAAGTTTTTTTGCTCAAGACCTTTTTTTCTGTGTTTTGCATTGAAGGATTATAACCCCCATTTTCATCAATAGTTCCTTTGAATATATATGGAGAATTGTATGTTCCGCCGTTGGCAATAGCGGCAAAGCATGCAGCGATTTGCAGAGGAGAGGCGGTAAGCTTGCCTTGTCCGAAGCCCAAATTTCCAATTGCCGCATTACTGTTCAGTTCTATAATATCCGGCAAAGAACCTGATGAAGTAGTAAATCCGTTACCAATATTAATACTTTTACCAAAACCGAGTTTTTTTGCTGTGCTTATAAGTTTTATTGCTCCCGTTTGCGTGCTTAATTCAATAAAATACGGATTGCAGGACATAGCAATGGCGGCATCAAAATTAATTTCACCGTGACCCTCTAATTTATTGCAGTTGAATTTATTTCCGCTTTTTTCAATAAATCCTTTACAATAAAAATTTTTAAGTTCAATTCCGTTTTCTAAAGCAGCCGCAGCAGTAACAGGCTTAAAAACAGAGCCAACAGGAAAACTTTCAAATGCTCTGTTCAGGAATGGTGAATTTGCTGAATTTAAATATTTCTCTATATTATCTCTTTCATAAACAGGCGTTGAAGCACAGGCTATAATTTCAGCATTTTTCGCACTAAGTATTACAGCAGCACCTATATCAATATTTCCTTTTTTTAAAGCATTTTCTGTGATCAACTGTATTTCTCTGTCAATAGTCAGCATAATACCGCCCGAGGAGTAGTAGCTGTTGTTACGAATTTCAACCGGTTCTCCAATCAACATTCTGCCGAGAGCATCTGCTGAATATGCAATTGAAAGACTTCCGTTGAAGGTATCTATTTCATTCTGATAGTATTTTTCAATGCCTGTAATACCATTGCAATCTGTGTCGGTGTAGCCTAAAAGATGTAATGCAACAGAATCTGAATATCTTTTGTATATATCTAAAGATTTAATACCTTCATTTTGTTCTGTATTTAAATCTCGATCAGAAATAAAAGTTGTAAAATACCCGTTTAAAATTGTTTCTTCTGCAAAGTCCTTGCCTTTTAAATTGCTTATTAATACTGCATTTTCTGCATTGGGTTTGGCACATATAACTTTTTCTGTTTCTCTGTTAGTTAGCTTGTTTCCGTTTCTATCGTAAATTGTACCCTTTTTGTTGCTTAATACCTTTACTCTTATATGGGGCTGAACAGAAACGTAATCCGAGTTTTCGGTAATATAAAAAATTTTTCCTGAAAGAGCATAAAATGAAAAAATGATAATAAGAAAGGCTGCAATAACTCTTTTTTCCAAAAATGTCACCACTCAAAAATAAATCTCAACTTTAATTGTTGACAATATTTTTTGGTATATTATAATTAATGTATAATTAATTAAGGAGTAGCAAATGGACGAAAGATTTTCACGTTCCGGTCGCATTTTAGGCGAAAAAAGAATGGAAAAATTAAATAAGAGCTCTGTTATTATATTTGGTATCGGCGGAGTTGGCGGTGCAGTTCTCGAAGCCCTTGTAAGAGGTGGAGTCGGACGTGTTGCGGTTGTTGATAAAGATGTTGTTGATTTAACAAATATTAACCGCCAGATTATAGCAACAAATGATAATATAGGGGAGAAGAAAGTTGATGCAGCAGAAAAAAGAGCTTTAAGTATTAACCCGAATATCAACTTTAAAAAATATGATTTATTCTATCTGCCTGAAACAGCCGAGAAAATTGACATGTCTGAATTTGATTTTGTGGTTGATGCAATTGATAATGTAACCGCCAAGCTTGAGCTTATAGAAAGAGCCAATAAGGTTAATGTACCCATAATTTCTTCAATGGGAACGGGTAACAAGCTTCATCCGGAATTGTTTGAAATAGCAGATATTTATAAAACAAGTGTATGCCCGTTGGCAAGGGTTATGAGGCGGGAATTAAAGAACAGAGGAGTTAAAAAGCTAACTGTTGTTTATTCAAAGGAAGAACCTATAAAAACTGAAAGCTCTGTTCCGGGCTCCGTTTCCTTTACTCCACCTGTGGCAGGATATTTAATGGCATCATATGTAATAAACAAACTTATTGACGAGGTGTAATATGAAATTTACAGAGTGCGAAAAAGCAGGCTTGGTTGAGGGCTTTGCCCTTGTTAAATCCTGCGATAAAAAAAGTGCAAAAAACGGTACTTTTTATCTTGATATAAAGCTTGGGGATAAAGATAGCGAAATGGTTGCAAAAATGTGGGATTTCAGAGAAGATATTCATAATCTTCCTGAAGTTAACACGGTTGTAAAAATTCGCGGTACTGTTCAGCAATATAACGGGAATGATCAGTTTATCATTCAAAGAATGAGACCCGCTAGCGAAGATGAGTTTGATATGGCAGATTTTGTTAAAACCTCTGATTACAGCGGTAACGATATGCTTGACAGTATCATGAGAGTTGTTAATAGCTTTGAGGATGAAGAGCTTAAGAAAGTAGTTCTTGCAATGCTTAAAGAGAATCAGGAAAGAATTTTAACTTTCCCTGCAGCAGAAAAGCTTCACCACGCTATGACAGGCGGACTTTTATACCATACACTTTCAATTGTTCGTCTTGCAGAGTGCGTTTGCAGTATTTATCCATGCATTGACAGAGAGCTTCTTCTTTCAGGCGCCATTCTTCATGATATTGCAAAAATGAGAGAGTACACAGTAAATGGTGCAGGTATCGTTGATGGTCATACACTTGAGGGGATGCTTTTAGGTCATCTTGTTATGGGTGCAGAAGATGTAGGCAGAAAATGTGATGAATTGGGAATTACCCTTGAAAAGAAATATCTTCTTCAGCACATGCTCATTTCTCACCATGGTAAGCTTGAATTTGGTACAGCAGTAAGACCCGCTTTTATTGAAGCAGAGGTTCTTTCTCAGCTTGACCTTTTTGATGCAAATATGTATGAAATGGCAGAAGCGGTTGGCGGTATTAAGGCAGGGGAGTTTACAGGCAGGCTTTGGATGCTTGATAACAGAAAGCTTTATAATCACGGAAGAATTGATGTTGAGCCTAAAGCAAATGTATTGGATGAGGAATAAATAATGGAATATACCGAAGTTAAAATATATGTAAAAACTGAAGATACGGAAAGAGCATCAAATATTGCTGTTATGGCTGTGCCATATGGTATCTATATTGAGGACTACAGTGACCTTGAACAAGCCGCTTGGGAAATTGCTCATATTGATTTGATTGATGAAGATTTGCTTCAGAAGGACAGGGCAGAAAGCATTGTTCACATTTACATAGAAGAGGGCAACAACCCTGGAGAAGCTGTTTCCTTTATTTCCGATAGATTAACTGCGGAAAAAATTGATTTCAGAATTGAAACTGAGGGTTGCTCTGAAGATGATTGGGCAGATAAATGGAAAGCATTTTTTAAGCCTACTGCAGTTGGTGAACGCCTTTTTGTCCGTCCTATATGGATTGACGATTACGATGCAGGTGACAGGGCAGTTCTTAATATTGAACCCGGTGCAGCTTTTGGTACGGGCACACATGATACAACCCGCCTTTGCCTTGAAACCCTCGATAAAATTATCAAAGAGGGCGATACAGTTCTCGATATCGGTTGCGGAAGCGGTATTCTTGCAATTGCTTCAATGCTTTTAGGCGCAACCGAGGGCTTTGGTGTTGATATTGATGAGTTAGCAGTTAAAACCGCAAAGGAAAACGGTAAAATGAACGGACTTAACGAGCCCGAGCTTAAATTTGTTTGCGGTGACTTGGCAGATAAGGTTACAAAGCAGTATGATGTTGTTGTAGCAAATATTGTTGCTGATATTATTATACTTTTCAGTACTCAGGTAAGAGCCTTCATGAAGCAAGGTGCAAAATTCATTGCTTCAGGTATTATTGATTCAAGAGCAGATGAGGTTGTTGCTGCGCTTCAAAACGCAGGTCTTAATTTGGTTGAGCGTATTGAACACGGTGGTTGGATCTGCCTTGTGTGTGAATAAGTGATTTTGTGTAGTAGCTTTACTATATAATAATAAACGGAGGGAAATTTATTATGGCAGAATTTAAGTATGAAATTAAGGAAAATCTCGGTGTGTTATCCGAATCATCAAATGGTTGGTCCAGAGAGCTTAACTTTATATCCTGGAACGAAGGTAAACCAAAGTATGATATTCGTGACTGGGCACCTGAGCATGAAAAAATGGGTAAAGGTATAAGCCTTACAAAAGATGAGCTTGAAGCTTTGTATGATATTATAGGTACTGTTTTAGGAAAATAAGTATTTGAAAAAGCCTGCTCCGGCATTCACCGGAACAGGCTTTTGTATATAATAATCAATATTGCTTTATTAATAGAGTAATAATTATTTATATGTACTCATAAATTAATTAGCGTTATCAGCCTTTAAGCTTTCCGCCCTTCATTTTAATAAGTTCTCTGTAACTTATCAGCTCAACACCATGGTCCTTAAGGTATTTATGCACATAAGGGTCTTTCATAAGCTGATATTCCCAAACTCTGTCTTTCCATCTGCCTGTTATACCTTTAAGCTCATCGGATTCAACAGATGGGTGAACAAAGGTTTCAGTTACGCCATCTTCAGGAATGTCAGTCCAGATTTTGAGAATTGTGTCGCGGTAAACCTCGTAGCTTACTCTCATATCATCGTTCCAATCAGGGAAGAGAAGATAATCGGGGATCACAACATTGAATTTTTTGCCCCAATACTTTGAAAGAATGGTAACAGCCGCATAAGCAATATAAGGTGTACCATTAGGACAGATTCTTTTATCAGCTTTTGTATAAAGTCGATATGCGTAACCATAACTACCGCAGATTTTGAGAGCAAGTTTTGAGAGAGTGATTCTACCGGTATAGTGACCGTAAAGTGAACCCATATGATTATCAACATGGCTTGGCTTCATACCCATTTTATGAGCAAGATCAATCTGAGCTCTGACTTCTTTCTCGATATCTTCTGAAGAAGCATTCTTTTCGACCTGGTCGCTTTCATGCCACATAAAGCCCTCTTCATCAACAAGGGTTTTACCATCAGTTAAAGGTTTCCAACGGTATTTACCCCATTCGCTTGTAAGAGTGGTATGTATGCCAATAGCATATTCCGGATGGTCAATAGAAAACTTAACAGCATGCTCAGAAGCAGGGCAGGGCATCATAATGGTTGAAGATTTCAACCAACCACCCAAAAAGAGTTCTTCAACAGCTTCGTTGGCTGCGTTGCACATGCCATAGTCATCTGCGTTAACAATAAGATATTTTGCCATAGTTTCGCCTTCTTATTATATTGAATTAATCTTTACATACACATATCATTTTAACTATTTTTTCGAAAAAATCAAGTCTTTTTATAAATAAAATGCACAATAGGAAAAATTTTCTTTACTTTGTAAAAATGTGTGTTAAAATATAGGTAATAAATATTAAATAAGGTGATTTTATGAGTGATATAAAATTAGGTGTGCAGTTATATACCTTGCGTGACAAGTGTCAGAATGCCGCAGATTTTGAAAATACTTTAAAATTTCTTGAAAGTATAGGTTGCGATGTTATTCAAATTTCTGCAATAGGTAATATTCATCCTGAAATTGTAGCAGAGCTTGTTGATAAATATAAAATGGATGTTTGTGTAACCCATAAGTCATATGACAGAATGAAAAATGATTTGGATGCTCTCATTCATGAACATAATCTTATACATTGCGACAACATCGGTATTGGTGCAATGCCCGGAAATATACATGAATCATTTGAGGGTGTAAGTGGCTTTATCCAGAAGTGCAACGAAATCGGTACAAAAATGAAAGAGCAAGGCAAGCAGCTTTGTTATCATAATCATGCTTTTGAATTTGAAGTTTATGATGGTAAAAGAACTTTTGAAAGGCTTATTAAAGAAACTACTGCCGATACACTTCATTTTATTCCTGATACATACTGGATGCAGGTAGGTGGCGTTAATCCTGCCGAGTATCTGAAAAAGCTTAAAGGCAGAGTTGAGGTTTGTCATTTTAAAGATATGCGTATTGTTAATAATACGCAACGTTTTGCAGAATGCGGAACAGGAAATCTTGATTTAGGTGCATGCTATCGTGCTTGTAAGGATATTGGTGTTCAATATATAGTAATAGAGCAGGATTTGTGCTACGATACGGATGTTTTTGATTCAGTAAAGATCGGTTTTGAAGGACTAAAACGTATTGCCAGAGAAAACGGATAATCGGAGGTTTGTTATGAATTCTATGATGAAAAAAATAATTTTTGTAATTGCTTTTGTTTTTCTTACCCTTGTGTTGCCAGGAGTTTTGTTGCTGATATTGGTTGATTCATCTCAAAGCTTTTCAGCTTATGTTATAGCTTACGGTGTTATTATTTTTGCGATTTTGGGTTATGTTGTCGGAAGCGTGCGCAATATGGAGAAAAAACTTGAAGATGCCTTGGAAGAAATTAAAATGCAGAATGCTGCTATTGCTTATAAACTTTCAAATAGTGCTTCTGATTTCAATGAGATTCCGCAACAGCCTGCTTCTCCCGTTATTAAGGAAAATATTGTTGATACTACTAATATTCCCTTGAATCCCGCAGAACCTCTTGTTATGCCAACCCAGAAGAGTGTTGAAAAAGTTGCAGACGATGGTTTTGATGATTTTAAATAATTAAATAAGTATTATAAAAAAGTATTCAGAATTTGCGGATTCTGAATACTTTTTTAGTTTTAATTAACTATTAATGTTAAATCGCTCATAGGATACGAACAGCAGGGGTGAATTATTCCGTGACTTGAATCTGCAAGGCGCCTTGAATCTATACCATTTGGTATAAAAACATTTCCTTTAGTAAGCTTTGCCCTGCAGAATCCGCATTCTCCTGAACGACAGGATGATGGAGTTTTAATACCCTCGCGTTCTAATGCCACAAGAAGAGTTTCTTCAGTGGAGCAGGGGACGTTTGCAACAAGTTTTCCGCCTTGGATGACTTTACAAAGATAAGTTTTTCCAATGGCATTCTTAGGAAAGTCGGGAAGGCTGGAAGGGTTTATTATCTGTCCGCTCAGACCGAAACGAATATATTTTTTCTCAAGTTTCAGCTCAGCAATTTGAGGTGTGATTCTGTTATACAGAGTGGTAGAACCGCAAACAAATATACTGTATTTTGAAGAAGGAGCATATTTTTCTATCAATGTTTTGGTAATAAATCCACGTTCGCATTTTTCTGCACGTTCATCGCTAAACACATAAATAACCCGGAATTTATCTGAATTCTGAGCGAGTTCGGTTAAACGTTCTGTCATTATGGTTTCGTTTTTCTTTCGTGCAGAGTACAGTAGCGTTAAATCTATATCTAAAGTACCATCGCAGATAGCTTCTGCCATAGCTAAGAAAGAAGAAATACCGTTAGTGTCACAAATTGCAACAATATTTCTTGAATCTCTTAATTTTTGATAAAATAAATTCCCTTGAGGCGCCGAAGCTACTATTTGCGTTCCTTTTACCCAAGTATTAAAGATGTGAGTCGAAGCAAATCCATGAGGGATTTTTTTGACTATAATCACATATTCATCATCAACAGAGCGAAGGGGGGAAGAGCAGATAGTATATGGTCTTGTAACAACTGCGGAGCCGATATTTAATGTTATACTCAAATACTGCCCCGGTCTGAAATAAGCCAGCTTTGCAGTACCGTGAGCTGTATCCGGTTCAAGAACATATGCTCTGACATCCTTGGAAACTTCTGCGATTTGCTTAACTTTCAAATACTGTGTTGTAGGGTGCAGAAAGTTAGCGGCGGAATTAACAGCAAAGTTTGCGTTTATAGGTGTCTCCGGAGCCTCATCAATAACACCTTTTCTATATGATGGAATATTAATGAAATTTTTTAAATCTCTTAATGAGGATTCGACTTTAATTTTATTTTTCATCGGTCTTACCCTCCGGATTCTGTTCTTTTATATCACCTAAAGTTGCAAATGCCGTATTTCTGCCGGATGCTATTGCTGAACTCATACCTGATAGCTGAGCACCCCAACCTCCGCAAAAACGTAAACCTTTTGTATCGCAGTCACTTGCTTCTGTCATGATTCTCGGAACAATGCTGTCCCAATCATCTCCGTAATAGCCATATACTGTTCCCTGAGGAGTGTAGGTGTATCGTGCAAAGGTTATAGGGGTTGCAACTTCTAATTCTTCAATATTGTTATGGATTGTTATGCCTGTTGCATTTTCAAAATTAGCTATAAGACGTGCAGCCAGCATATCCTTTTCATCAAAATAGTTTTCAGGATTTATGTTTGCCCAGCAATTGTCACTGTAAAGAGTAGAAATACAAAGCTGTGTAGTGCCGACAGGTGAGCAGGTGGGGTCTGCAATATTCAGACAAACTGCCACTTGCGCATTATTTGTTTCTATGGATTTCATCAAATTATATTGATTAATTGAATTAGCAGTATCTGTAATGAAATAAGAATAATCGCTTATACCCAGATCTTCAGGAGAACGATTTAAACCAAGGTAGAGGTTTGCTCCTCTCATACCAAAAGAGCGGGCATTCGTACGTTTAAGTGCTGTTACGGGTACATCCTTTGCCTTGATAAGTTTTCCGTATGCGGTTGTAGGCGAGCAAGTGCAAATTATGTGATCAGACATAATCTTTTCACCATTTTTGAGTATAACCCCTGAAGCCTGTCCATCTTTAAAAAGAATTCTGGAAACATGTGAATTATATCGGATTTCGCCACCATTATCTTCAATTGCGCCCGCAAGAGCCATAGCCATTTCGTAGCTTCTCATTTTCGGGACTACCGCGCCATATGTCAGGTATGAATAAACCATAGAAATATAGTGAATAAAGCTTAATCTGTCACAGTCAACCCCAAGATACATCCAATATGCAGTAAAGATTTCCTGAGCCTTTTTCGGAACTTTTAAGGCATCTAAAACTTTGTTAACAGAATATGGAGCAGTTCTTAAAAAGTTGCCATGTTCCTTTAAAACAGTTTTTAAAGTTTTAAGATTCTTCTTCACTTCAAATGTTGCCAAAAAATCACTTGAATTAACGATATCTTTCGCTAATTCAAATAATTTAGTCATTGATGGCTTGCTACCGGGAACATATTTTTCCATAGCATCAATGTAGCTTTCAACACCAAAGGGCATAGTAACATCAATAGGGGAGCCATCAGAAGCTTTAGTTATAAGTCTGTAAGCCTCGGGAATATTGTTCCATTTGATTTTTTCACTTATACCTAAATATTCAAAAATCTGACGCACCTCACCAAGTCCTGCGGATTTTCCGAAACCGCAGAGCTGGTGTAGGGATACGTCAAATTCAAATCTTCCGCGCACAAAGCTTGTAGCAAAACCACCGGGGGTGTTGTGGCGTTCTAATAAAAGGACTTTTTTGCCTTCTTTTGCAACGCAAGCAGCGGCGGTTAAACCGCCACAACCTGCACCAATAACTATAATATCATAGTTTTTTTCTGACATTTTAATTAATCTCCGAGAGTTTTACTGGTCTGCCTTCGTTAGCAGATTTTTCAGCAGCAAGAGCAATCTTAACTGACTGAAGACCTGCATGGATACCAACAGGTGTTTCCTTGTCGTTTATACAGCAATCAACAAACTGTCTTAC
This sequence comes from Acutalibacteraceae bacterium, assembly GCA_045604605.1. GTDB lineage: Bacteria > Bacillota > Clostridia > Oscillospirales > Acutalibacteraceae > DTU089. The sequence continues at coordinate 54,850 of JAZUOL010000041.1, forward strand.
TTCTTCTGAGAAAGAACCCATATATCTTTCAAGGAAGAAGTAGAGGGGTTTTTCACCGGTAACGCCGTTAGCATCAGAAACAACTGCAGTTGAAAGTGTATCGTTTGTAGTTGCAACCATACCCTTTGAGCCGAAAAGCTCAGCTCTCTGGTCGTAGCCGTACATTGCCTGACGAGAGTTATCGATAACTGCAAGAGCACCATTTTCCATTTTCATTGAAATGATAGCTGTGTCAAAATCGCCATATTCACGGATGCCGGGGTTGATAAGAGCATCAGCATAAACATAAAGCTCTTCAACATCACTGTTGGTAAGGAAGCAAGCCATATCAAAATCATGAATTGTCATATCAAGGAAGATACTTGCTGCACAGTAGCCAACAGGTGGTGCCTGTGGGTCACGGGAAGTGATTTTAAGAATCTGAGCCTCACCAATTCTACCTTCGTCATAAGCTTTTCTTACTGCAGCAAAGTTGTGGTCAAAACGGCGGTTAAAGCCTACCTGGAATTTAACCTCAGGATGAGCCTTAAGAGCATCTGCAATTTCGAGGATTTTATCAACTGTATTTGCAAGAGGCTTTTCGCAGAAAACATGCTTACCTGCATTGATAGCTTCAATTGAAATTGGAGCATGAGTATCAGTTGAAGAGCAAACAAGAACTGCATCAATTGTTTCGTCTTCAATGATTTTCTTGTAATCTGTGTAGATTTTTTCAACACCGAAGCCTTCGCAGAAAGCTTTTGTTTCGTCATTCATAAAGGGGTCTGCAATTGCAGTTACGACTGCATTTTTTACATGATATGAAATTGATTCAAGGTGAACCTTGCCGATGCGTCCTGCACCGATAATACCAATATTAAGCATAGTTATTATTTCCTTTCAAAGTAAAAATATGAGTTATCAGATAGTGCCGTCCCAGGTTGAAACCTCTGTTTTCTTGATTTCGTCTTCGTCAAACCAACGGGTTGTTACACATTTGCTTTCTGTAAAGAAACGATAAGAATCTTTACCGAGGCAGTGAAGGTCGCCAAAGAAGGAATCCTTATGACCTGAGAAGGGGAAGAAACCAATCGGAACGGGAATACCAACGTTAACACCAACCATACCACCATGAGTATGACGAGCAAATTCTCTTGCATAGTGACCGTTCTGAGTGAAGATAACAGAACCGTTAGCGTAAGGGTTCGCATTCATAACTGCAAGACCCTCGTGGAAATCTTTAACTCTCTTAACGCAAAGAACAGGACCGAAAACCTCGTCTCTGCCGATTGTCATATCTTCTGTAACATTATCAAAGATAGTAGGACCAACAAAGTAACCGTTTTTAATTTCTTCAGGAAGCTCGGGATTTCTGCCGTCAAGAACAAGAGTTGCGCCCTCTTTAACACCTTTTTCGATGTCTGCAACGACCTCGTCATAGTGCTTCTTATATGTAAGCGGACCAAGCTTTGATGTTTTATCAATGGATTTACCAACCTTGATATTCATTGCCTGCTTTTTGAGTTCAGCAACAAATTTATCTGCGATAGATTCCTGAACAACACAGCAAGAAAGGGCCATACAACGCTGACCTGCACAACCATAAGCAGAGTTGATAATACCTGCAACTGTTCTTTCAATAGGTGCATCCTCAAGGATAAGTGCATGGTTTTTTGCCTGACAAAGAGCCTGAACTCTTTTGCCTGCTTTTGCAGCTCTTTCATAAATGAGCTTACCAACAGGAGTTGAACCAACAAATGTGATACCCTTGATGTCGGGGTGATCAAGAAGAGTATTGATTTCGTTTCTTGAACAGGTTACAACGTTAACAACGCCATCGGGCATACCTGCTTCCTTATAAAGCTCTGCAATTCTTAATGCTGTTTTGGGAGTAAGAGAAGCAGCTTTGAGAACTATTGTGTTACCGCAAGCAACACAAACGGGAACCATCCAACCAAAGGGAATCATAGCAGGGAAGTTAACCGGAACAATTCCTGCGAAAACACCCATTGATTCACGATAAAGAGTTGTATCAAAGCCTTTGGAAGCATCCATGAGGCTTTCACCCATCATAAGAGAGGGAACCTGAGTTGCAAGCTCTGTGCCTTCCTTTGCTTTGAGAACGTCGCCCTCAGCCTCGCTCCATACCTTACCATTTTCTTCTGCAACAAGAGTTGTAAGTTCGTCCATATGTTTGATGAGAAGGTCGCGGACATTATAAAGAATCTGAGCTCTTTTTATTGCAGGGGTTGCACTCCAAGAAGGGTATGCTGCCTTTGCTGCTTCTACTGCTTCAAGAACCTCGTCGTTTGTGCAGCAAGGTGCATGACCTGTTATTTCGCCTGTGCTGGGGTTGTAAAGGTCATACCATACGTCAGTTTTTGAGTCTTTAAACTGACCATTACAAAAATATTTGATTTTTTCAGCCATTTTTAGTTACCTCTCAATTAAAGACCTGCTTTTTCAGCGATATATTTTCTTGCTTTAACAGCATATTCAAAGGGATTTGCAATTGCGGGATCCTGTTCTGCTTCAACAAGAACATAGCCCTCATAATTATTTTCTGCAAGAACCTCGAAAATAGGTGCAAAATCAATTACGCCATCACCGGGAACTGTGAATGTACCTTTACGAACTCCCTGAAGGAAGCTTTCGCCCTTTGCCTTAACCTCAGCAATAACATCGGGACGAATGTCTTTAAGGTGAACGTGTTTGATACGTTTGATGTATTTTTTGAGAATATACATATAATCCTCACCGCAGTATGCAAGGTGACCTGAGTCAAAGAGGAGATTGAAAAGCTCAGGGTCAGTGTTTTCCATCATTCTGTCAATTTCAGCTGCAGTCTGAACAACTGTGCCCATATGGTGATGGAATGTAAGAGTAATACCCATATCTTTTGCAACTTTGCCAAGCTTGTTAAGACCTGTGCAAAGCATATCCCATTCTTCGTCATTCATAACATATTTGTCATCAAAGATTGAAAGGTCAGTACCCTGAATTGAGTGACCCTGCTCAGAAACACCTACAACCTTTGCACCCATTTCTTTAAGGAATGTAATGTGCTTAATGAATTCTTTTTCTGTTTCCTCATAGGGCTTTGTTGTAAGGAAGGTTGAGAACCAAGCATTACAAATCTGCATGCCACGAAGGTCAAGAGCTTTTTTGAGGACTGCTGTGTCCTTGGGGTATTTGTTGCCAACCTCACAACCTGTAAAGCCTGCAAGAGCCATTTCGGAAATGCACTGTTCGAATGTGTTTTCTGCTCCAAGGTCCGGCATATCGTCGTTTGTCCACGCGATAGGAGCAATACCGAGTTTTACTTTGTTTTTATCAAGCATCAGAACTTCCTCGCTTTTCTAAGATTTTCGTCTTTATTTTTGAAAGCAGCATTAACTGCTTCTTTTGATGATGTGGATGCGATACCAACATGCCACCAAGCACCGTAACCATCGGTCATGGACTTGGGAAGAACCTTGATATCAATAAGAGTAGAAACAGACTGCTTCTTTGAGTCAATAAGCGCTGCTTCAAGCTCTTCAAGAGTTTTAGCAGTATATGTTTTAACACCATATCCTGCTGCGCTCATTGCAAAATCAATGGGGATAAGCTCACCAAGGAGATTTCCATTTTCATCACGCTTACGGAATTCAGTTGCAAGGTTACCTATACCGTTTGACATCTGAAGGTTGTTGATACAACCAAAGCCTGAGTTATCAAAGAGGAGAACATTGATTTTCTTGTTTTCCTGAATTGATGTAACAAGCTCACTGTGGAGCATTAAATAGCTACCGTCACCGCAGAAGGCATAAACCTCTTTATCGGGTTCAGCCATTTTTGAACCAAGAGCACCTGCAATTTCATAACCCATACAGGAATAGCCATATTCCATGTTGTAGGAATTGGGTGCATCAGTTGTCCACATTCTCTGCATACAGCCGGGGAGTGAGCCTGCTGCCGCAACTGCAATAGCATCATCATCAATAATTTCTCTGATGAGAGCAAGGGCAGATGTCTGTGTTATTGTACCACCGATTTTTTCAACAAATTCGGGGATTGTATCCTCGTATCTTGCTTTGATAATAGGCTCAAAATCGTCAGAGTATTTATAAGCAGAAAGCTTTTCCATTTCTTCTGCCCAAGCTTTTTTAGCCTCAGCAATTTCATTAGTGTATTCAGTTTTATAATCACCAATTGCTTTGTCAAGTGCTTCGATACCTAACTTTGCATCACAAACAGCTTTAAAAGCAGAGAGCTTGTAAGCATCAAATCTGTCTGTGTTGATTGTAATGAATTTTGCATCTGCTTTAAAAAGGGATTTTGAAGCGGTTGTGAAATCGGAGAAACGAGTACCGATACCAATAATAACATCTGCTTCTTTTGCAATTAAATTTGCAGAAAGGTTGCCCGTAACACCAACACCACCAAGGTTAAGAGCGTGTGAGGAGTAAACAGCAGATTTACCATTCTGAGTTTCTGCAAACGGAATATTGTGTTTTTCGCAGAAGGATTCAACTGTTCTGCCGGCCTCTGAATATCTTACACCGCCACCTGCAATAACAAGAGGCTTTTTAGCAGATTTAAGAAGCTCTGCTATGTCAGAAATTTCATCCTCTGCAGGAGCAATTCTTGTGATTTTATGTATTCTCTTCTCAAAGAAATAATCAGGGTAGTCATAGCTTTCGCCCTCAACATCCTGACAAAGAGCAATGCAAACAGCGCCTGTGTTAGCGGTATCAGTAAGAACGCGCATAGCATTTGTCATAGCTGACATTAACTGCTCAGGACGAACGATTCTGTCCCAATATCTGCAAACGGGCTTGTAAGCATCGTTTGTTGTAATTGAAAGAGAATGAGGTTGCTCAAACTGCTGAAGAACAGGGTCGGGCTGACGACAAGCAAATGTGTCAGCAGGGAACAAAAGCAAGGGAATATTGTTTACTGTTGCAGTAGCTGCCGCAGTAATCATATTAGCAGCTCCGGGACCGATAGAGGAAGAGCAAGCAATAATCTTTCTTCTGTTATGTTGTTTTGCGAAGCTTGCTGCAGCGTGAGCCATACCTTGCTCGTTTTTACCTTGATACACTTTAAGAGAACCTGGGTTTTCATCAAGTGCCTGACCAAGTCCGCATACAATTCCGTGACCGAAAACAGTAAAGATACCGTCAACGAATTTAGTTTCCTTTCCGTCAAAGGAAACATACTGGTTATCAAGGAATTTTACAAGGGCTTGACCCATTGTCATAATAGCCATTTATATATCACTCCTTAAGGAATAATTTCTTACATTAAAGTATTTATTTTGTGAGCCATAAATGCTCATCGGAAACAAAACGGGTTGTTTTGTACCAAGGGTCATCGGGAAGATGACGAATCATCCATATATAACACATTTCATAACCCGGGGCAACAGCTTGCTGATGGTCGTTGCCGTCGGTAATATAAACCGCACTGCCTTGGACGCTTTTATAAACATTATCGCCAACAAATGCAGCACCAAAGCCCTGAGGCTTATCAAACTGATAGTAATAAACCTCGGGTTGAGGATGATGGTGGGGTGGGTAGCTTGACCAACGACCGGGTTGGTTGTAAACCTCACCGAGAACCATATTTGAATATGGTGCATTGTCGGGGTCAAAAACTGTTGATACTATTCTGTAGCCTGTGCCTTCCCACTGGTCTTTACCGAAATGCTGATATAAAATCATATCGGGAGTGTAGAAAACAGGGGAGAAAACAATGTCGTTATCGGTTTGCTGAATAAGAATTTCTGATGCTTTATTGGCTTTGATTGTAACCTCGGTGCATTTGGGTACATGCAAGCAATATGATGCCTTGACAAAAGGATTTTCTCTTGTCATATTTTTCCTTTCTCCGTCCCAGGAGATTTCAACATCACCGTAAAGAATCAGAAATGCTGTTTCGCAGTCTTCGTCATAAACTGTTAGGCTTTCATTTTCTGTAAACCTTTTAACCTTGATATTCATAAGCATATCTGAATGCTTGCCGTTCATTTCGCATATAGTTTTTATGCCGTTTTCATTGAATTGGAGTTGTTCAAACATTTTAAAATCTCCTTATTTATCGTCAGTTAATACACCGCTTGAGCTTATTGGGATTACATCACCTAAATAAGTTGGTTCGGGTTTAAATATGCACCAGATAAAATCTTTGCATCTTGCAAGTGATTCTCTAAAGCTGTTATATGTCCTTACGGGAAGAGAAAAATTATATTGACCGTCTGCGGCAACGCCGTAGGCATCAAGACCTAACTTCCTTGCATTATAAACTGCTCTGTATAAATGATATTTCTGAGTTACAATTACAACCTTTTTTACTTGAAAAATCTCTTTTGCCCGATACATTGATTCATAGGTCGAAAAGCCTGCGTGGTCCATAAATACTTCTTCTGCAATTGCGCCACCGTCAATTGCAAAGTTTTTCATAACATTTACTTCGTCATATTCAATTCTGCCGTGGTCACCGCTCATAAGAATTCTGTCTGTACATCCGGTTTTATAGACCTCAACTCCCTTGTTGAGCCTTTCTTCAAGTAGATGGGAGGGGGAGTCGCCCCAAACACCTGCACCAAGCACAAGTACACAATCAAAGTTATAATCATTCAATTCTTCAATATTTAAAAAGTATTTTGAAGAAAACTCATACATATACACATTAATCAGAACGGGAATCTGAACAAGTATGAATGCAAGAAGAAGTAAAACACTTATTGCTCTTTTAAATTTTGTAATAAATTCCTTAACCACGGGCAATCATCTCACCATATTCTTCTTTTTCTTTTCTGATAAACTCCTTTACCGCTTCAACAGAGGGCATATCCTGAGAACATGCGTGGCTTGCAACAAGCATAGCAGCAGAAGCAGAACCGAATTCAAGTGCATCAATAATTTCCCAACCTTCAAATAAACCATAAAGGAAAGCAGATGCGTAGCCGTCACCGCCACCAAAGGATTTGAGAAGCTTAACGGGGAAAGGCTTGATGTTATAACTTTCACCATCGTTGGTGTAAGCAGTTGAGCCCTCTTTACCGTGCTTGATGATAACAATTTTTGCACCCTGTGAATGCCAGTAAGAAGCGCTTGTTTTATCAGTGCCGTCAAGACCGATAAGCTTTTCTGTTAAATCAAACTCTTCTCTTGAGCCGAGAATAATATCAGCCTTTGAAGCAAGAGTTGAATAATAAATAGCAATTTCGTCGTTGTTTTTCCAGTTGTATGCACGATAGTCAATATCAAAAATAACAGGTATATTATTCTTCTTTGCAAGAATAGTGGCTTTAAGAGCTGCCTCTCTTGATGGGCTTTCGCAGAGGGCGGTGCCTGAAATAAGAAGTGCTTTTGATTTCTTTATGTAGTCTTCGTCAATATCTTCAACGGAGAGCTTAAGGTCTGCCGCGTCGTTACGATACATAAGAATTGAACTTTCTGTTTCAGAAAGAATTTCGGTAAAGGTAAGACCGATTTTTTCACCATTTGTGCAACGGGTAATGTGTGAGCAATCAATACCTTCGTTTTTAAAGAAATTCTCAACAAAAGTTCCTAATTCATCATCGGAAACCTTTGCAAAGAAGCCACATTTTTTGCCAAGTCTTGAGAGACCGACTGCGATATTTGCAGGTGAGCCGCCAAGATATTTTTTAAAGGTTGTGCTCTGTGAAAGCGGGCAGTAGTAATCAGTCGGATTAAAATCAACTGCTACACGACCTAAAAGGATTAAATCAAATTCCTTTGAGTTATCAAATTCAATGTATTTCATAATAAGCGCTCCTTATTTTAATTTTTCCATATTGAAAATTTTAATATGCTTTTTAACATTTTCATAAACAGCCTCTGCCATATTCTTCGAAAGGGCGAAGTAGTTTGGCTTCTCGCTTGAGGTTGCCTCTTTGGCAGCATTTGCAACGGCATCAAAGCTTGCAGTTGCAATATTAACCTTTCTTACACCATTTTTAATGCATTCCTGGAAAACCTCAGGTGTTATACCGGTACCACCGTGAAGAACTAATGGTGTACTGCATTTATTGTCAATTTCTTTAAGAATGTCAAGCCTTAATTTAGGTGCAACAGGGTAGTTGCCATGAGCATTTCCGATGGCTACTGCTAAGGCATCGATGCCTGTTTTTTTGCTGAAATCATCAGCTAAATCAGGATCAGTGCACTGGATTTTGTGAGCTTTTCCGCCACCTTCATTTCCACCTACAACTCCTAATTCTGCTTCAACTGATGCACCAAATTCCTTTGCAGTATCAACTATCTTTTTAGTAAGTGCGATATTATCTTCATAAGAGAGAAGTGAGCCATCAAGCATAACCGAGGTGAAGCCTAAATCCAGAGCTTCGCAAACGGTTTCATAATTTAAGCCGTGATCAAAATGGACACATATATCAACTTTACTGTTTTCTGCAGCAGCAACCATCATTGGTCCGATAATATTTAACGGAGATGTAACAAGTCTTACCTCAGCAATTTGGAGAATTATGGGGGTGTTAAGCTCCTCTGCGGCTTTAACAGCGCCTAAAATCATTTCCATATTACCAACAGAAAAAGCACCTACGGCAGTTCCGTTTTTATCAGCGCGATTAATCAAATCTTTTAAAGTAACAAGGGACATATTTGTTTCATTTCCTTTTCAATATTTAACATAATTTTACAATAAAACTATTTTCAAATCAATATAATATTGTAAAAATTTAATATATATTTTAAATTATATATAATTTATATATAAACACACCGACAACCGCTCAATTTCGTGAGCGGTTGTCGGTGTTTGCGTAAGTTATTGGCGTATTAACTTGTTTTTATATTACCACTCTTTCACAAGAAAATCAAGAAAAAATCTTTGGTTATATTTAACAAAAAAAGGTGTGTAAAATTATGCAATCCTTTTTGTTGAGGGTTAATTGCTTTTTATTTTTTATTATGTTAATATCAAATAAAATAGTGAAATAGGGTGATGGATTGATAGGCTATTTATTTTGGGGCATCGGCATTGTTATTACAGTTGTGTTTCTTAAAAAGAGAAAAAGTGTTGTAAGTACCGATGTTGTTGCAATTAAATCGTTGTCAAGTATGGGTTTCATTCTTTCCGGCTTGTTTTTCTTTATTGATAACGAAGCTTGCACTGATTATTTAGGCGCGTTTACAATTGGCGGTGCTTGTTTTGGTATGCTTGGAGATATCGTTCTTGATTTGAAATATTCAAAATTGAACGATGCAGACAGATGCACAAAACTTGGCTTCTGGACCTTTTTGATCGGTCATATTTTTTACAGCATAGCTATGGTATCAGTTTATGGGATAGAGATAACAAACATTATTTGTGTTGCTATTGGTATTGTTGCCGGTATAGTTATTGCTTTACTTTCAGAAAAAGTAATGAATCTTGACTACGGAAGGTTTAAGAGAATCACAATTCTATATACAATGGTTTTGTGTATGACCTTAGGCTTTGCCGGTGGTTATACAATCACTGAAAGCTATTCATTACATAGTGTTTTACTTAATATTGGTTTTGCTTTGTTTGTTCTTTCTGATGCTTTTCTTGCAGGACTTTACTTCAGCAAAAAAGAAGCAGATCGCACTAACAGAACATCAATTGTTTTAAACCATGCAACCTATTACGCGGCTCAATATATTATTGCGATTTCTTTAGCTTTTTACAGAGGGTAAACTATGATAACAGAACGATTATACTATAACGATAGCTATATCAGAGAGTTTAAAGCAACTGTCATTTCTTGTGTCAAAACAGAAAAGCTTTTTAGGATTGTTCTTGATAAAACAGCTTTTTTTCCGGAGGGTGGAGGACAGAAAGCTGATACAGGTTTTATCGGCAATGAAAAGGTTCTTGATGTTCAGGAAATTGATGGGGAAATATATCATTTCGTTGAAAATGAACTCAAAGTTTCTTGTGAATACAACTGTGAAATTAATTGGGAACAACGCTTTTTTCGTATGCAAAGCCATAGCGGAGAGCATATTGTTTCAGGGATTGTAAATTCGCTTTATGGTTATGACAATGTCGGTTTTCATATGGAAGAGGATTATGTTACTGTCGATTTCAGCGGCGAACTTACCAGAGAACAATTAGATGATATTGAAGATAAAGCTAACAGAGTGATTTATGATAATGTTGAGATAACTTGTTTTTTTCCTGATGAAAAAGAAATTGAAGTTTTGAATTATCGCAGTAAGCTAGATTTGAAAGAAAATGTTCGTCTTGTTAAAATTGGTGAAACCGACTTGTGTGCCTGTTGTGCACCCCACATAAACAGAACAGGGGAAATAGGAGTTATAAAAATCCTCGATTTTATGCGCCACAGAGGTGGTGTAAGAATTGTTATGAAATCCGGTTTTAAAGCGTTGCTGGATTATAGAGAAAAGTACAAAAGTGTTTATGATTCTTCCGTTCTTTTGTCCTCTAAGCAAAACGAAATTGCAGCGTTTGTTGAGAAGAAAATTGAAGAAACAGCTTTGTTGCAGAGAACGTATTCAGATTTTAAAATGAAGGTAGTGGAAAACGATAAAGGGAATTTGTCAATTATTGGCGAATCTGCTATTTTCTTTTCTTCATTTTATGACTCCGATATGATGAGAGAGCTTGCAAATTACGGTATGACTAAAAAAGAGCTTTCAGTTATTTTTTCCGGTAATGAACAGAATGGCTTTTCTTATGTTATAGGCAGCTTAAGCATTGATTTAAATAAGTTTATAAAGAAATTCAACTCCGATTTGAACGGTAGGGGTGGCGGAAGAGGTACTATGATTCAGGGTAAGGTTTCCGCAACAAAGCAAGAAATATTAAGTTTCTTTGAAAGCATTAATTTAAGGGAAATTTAATGATTATGAGGTAATATTAATCATGGATTTTAATTGTTACTTGGTTGATTTTAAAAGTAAAATTAATAATTTTTTTGATTGCGAAGCTTTATGCTATGATTCCGGTGAATTATGTTCACTTCTGCTTTATGAAAATATTGAAAAAAGCTTATTCAAAGAAATAACTTCTCGGTTTGAAAATGGAAAAATTTTTGAGAACGTTATAGATAATAACGAGTTTGTTTTTTGTGTTGATGATAGCTATTTACTTTCATTTGGATATTATTCTGATAAAAGTGTCAGAATTTGCATTGATGGAAAAACATCTCTTCCCCAATATAAAGAGGAAAATCCGGAAAAAAACAGTCAAACAACCCTTTGGCAATTTGAAGTTGACCATAAGCTGATTGACTGCGGAATGTGTTATATAATGCGCGCTTGTGATGGCTCCTTTTTTGTTATTGATAGTGCCCATACATACTCTGTAAGAGATTGTGACAGAATTTATGAATTTCTTCGTGAGCGGACGCCCGAGGGACAAAAAATTCGCATAAAAGGTTGGTTTTTGAGCCATGGTCATGAGGATCACATTGCCCAATTTATGAACTATGTCCGTTATTATACTAATGACACTATTATTGAGAAGGTATATTTTAATTTTATTCGGAATGATCACCGAGATGGTGAGGATTGGATGCCATCAAATCTGAATTATGTCACTAACTTTTATAATCTGATGGAAAAGCATCCTGAAATTCCTCTTTGCAGATTGCATACCGGAATGTATTTTTATGCAGGTAATATTCGTTTCGATGTTCTTTGCTCACATGAAGATGTTTTCCCTGAAAGCAATGAAAATTATAATGATTCTTCCGTTGTGATTATGGCTCAGACTGAGAGAACAAAAATTTTATTTCCCGGTGATGCAGGGCATATGGAAAGCTATATTCTTGAGAAAAGATACCCGGTTTTTTTGCGGTCGGATATAGTTCAGCAGGCACATCACGGGCATTTTGGAACAACACCCGAGTTTTATGAATTAGTTAATGCTGAAGTTGCACTCTTTCCTGTCACTCAGATTAAATTTGACGAAGAATTACCCAATCAACCCGCCAACAGAAAATCGCTTGAAATATCAAAATATTATTTTATTGCTTCAAATGGTACGGTTGAAATTCCTTTGCCTTATAAATCAGGGGAATTCAAGGTGCTACCCGATGAAACCTTTGAAAGCTTTTCAGGGGTTTTCAACCTTTGGGCTTATGAATACACAAAGGAAAGAAAAGAACAACTCTATAAGGAGTATTTGGACCGTGGCGGTAAGCCAATGGATGAATATAAGAATGGTTTTTAATTATGCTATTTGATTATACATTGATTCGTTCTGAACGAAAAAGCGTATCAATTCAGGTTGATTCTGATTGTAATATTACAGTAAGAGCGCCTTTAAGACTTTCTCAGAAAGAGATAGATAAAATTCTTCTCGAAAAGAAAAGTTGGCTTGAAAAAACTATTATTTCTCAAAGAGAAAAACGAAAAGTAATCAAAGAATATTCTGAAGATGATATTAAGCTTTTACGTAAAAAAGCCAAAGAAATAATACCGCAAAAAGTGGATTATTATGCAAATATTATGCAAGTGAATCCAAATTCAGTTAAAATAAATTCAGCTAAAAAACGATATGGCTCCTGCTCAGGAACAAACAATCTGAATTTCTCGTTGTATCTTATGGACAAGGATGAAAGATTTATTGATTATGTTGTTGTTCACGAGCTTGCACATATTAAGCATCATAATCACAGCAAAGAGTTTTATGGATTTATTGAGCAATTTATGCCCGATTATAAAGAAAGAATGAAGCTTTGAGGTGACAAAATGGAAAAATCAGTTTTACATTATTTACTCAACGGAATTGTTAAAGGTCACGGAAAAATGGCTTTGAAATCAAAGCAGGCACAACCGCTTGAGCCTGTTGAGGTGGATTTTATTGATGAAGCTGTTGCAGATAAGTACACAATAGGTTTTCATCGTGAGGTTATTTTACCTGATGATATTGATACTAAAAAGTACTATATTGCAGGCTATGGGGAAAATAATCCTGCAAGAGGCGTTATAGACCCTCAATATGCACATGCGGTGTGGATTGATGATAATACACAAAGAGGTGGGATTTTGCTTATATCTCTTGATGTGGTCGGTCTTCTTAATAAGGATGTTAACAAAATCCGTGAAATGCTCAAGGAGTTTTCGGCAAAAACCTGTTGCAGATATATTGGCGTAATGTCAACTCACAACCACGCAGGTATTGATACGATGGGTATCTGGGGACGCTTACCCTTTAGTGGTAAAAATGAAAAGTTTATGAATATTCTCTTTGATGCTGTGGTAAAATGCGCTTATGAAGCCTTTGAAAGCCGCAAGAGTGGCGATTTGTTTTTAGGTGAAATTGAGGTTCCCGATATGCAGGAGGATATAAGAACTCCTATTGTATATTCAAAAACACTTACTCGCTTCCGTTTTGTTCCCGATGATAATTCAAATGAAATCTGGATGCTTAACTTTGCTTCCCATTCAGAATCTCTTCAAGGCTGTAACCACTTGGTAAGTGCCGATTTTCCTTGTTATTTACGAGAAAAAATCAGAAATGTTGCAGGTGCTGAAACCTTCTATACTGTTGGTGCAATCGGTGGTATGATAAGTATGAATATTCCCGATGAGAAGGTACTTCGAGATGAACATCGACTTATTGAATCCACTCGTAATATCGGTTATAAGCTTGCAGATTACGCTATTTCCATTAGCAATGATCAAAAGCTTACACCACTTGTCAATTTTGCAAGAACAGAATTTTATGCGGATGTTGAAAATCCTGTTCTGACAATTGCTTGCGATATCGGTATTCTGACAGCAGATAAATTCACTAAAAAAGAAGCACCGAATTATTGGTGCTTAAAGTCCGAAATTTCATATTTCGAAATAGGTGGAAAGAAAATGCTTTTATTGCCGGGCGAGCTTTTTCCCGAGCTTGTCTTTGGCGGTGCTTTGAGTGCTGAGGAATCCGGAACAGGAAAGGGAACAGAAATAAATCCCAAGCTACTTTGTGATATAGTCAATGATAAAAATATACTTGTCTTTGGGCTTGCGAATGACGAATTAGGGTATATTTTACCACCTAATGATTTTGTTCTTAACTCAAAATCACCATATATTGAAAATGGAAGAGATAAGCATGACAGAAGGCATTATGAGGAAACAAATTCAATGGGACCGAATACTGCACAGGTTATTGCAGACGCAGTTGAAGAAATTATTAAATCAATAAGCAAATAAAAATCATAACACCTTACATCAGCATTGAGCTTGATGTAAGGTGTTAATTATTTATATTTTTCACATTCATTGACTGCTAATTTATCGCATCTTTCATTTTCGGGATGTTCATTGTGTCCTTTAACCCATTTGAATGTAACTTGATGCTTATCTAATAATTCTAAAAGCTGTCCCCATAAATCGGGGTTTAAAGCGGGCTTTTTATCGGCTTTTCGCCAACCGTTTTTCTTCCAGGAAAAAGCCCATCCCTGATTTATTGCATCGCATATATACTTGGAATCAGTTGTAACAGTAACCCGGCAGGGTTGGTTTAAAGCTGACAGGGCAGAGATAACTGCAGTTAATTCCATTCTGTTATTTGTTGTTTCTTTTTCTCCGCCGCTTATTTCTTTTTCAATTCCGTTGCAACGAAGTATTGCGCCCCAACCACCGGGACCCGGATTTCCGCTACAGGCGCCATCTGTAAAAATTTCAACCGTCTTCATATATAGTTCCTTTTCCTTGTGCTGAACACTTTTTATATATTTTATCATATCATAATTCACAATAAAAGACTTTTTAATTAATTTTTCAATAATTACGGGTTATAATTTCTAAAGGTGGTTTCAAAATGTATCTTGTTAGTGTGGATTTTTCAAAGAATAGTTTATTGGTTGAACAGCTGAATATACAATCGTTTTATGAATTGCCGGTCTTTAACCAGACCTTGATTGAGTATCAGTTGAAAAATTTTTCAGAAGGATTTACAGAAGGGTTTTATTTAACAAACACAGACATAAAAACCGATAATAAGTTGTACAAATCTGATAGCGTAGATAAAGAAAAATTATACAAAAAGCTGCTGACCTTTGATAAAAAAGAATACATTGTATTATTCCGTAATGACGTATATTTTGAATGTGATATTTACCCATATTTAAATAAAGCTTCTGCTGAAGAATTAGTAGGATTAAAAAGTGAAAACGATGTTTGTTTTGCGATTATTTGTTCCGTAAAAATTCTGATTAAGCTATTGAATATGAATATTGAAATTGTTGATATTTTTAAAAACTGGGAAAAATATTTAAGCTTATCAGTAGTTTGTGATGGTTATACAGTTCAACTTAATACTGTGAAACAGTATAAAAGGGTTTTGTTCAATATTTTAAACGGAAAAACAATTTATAAACCACCATATATTGCGGAAGGTGTTTTCACAAACGGGAATGTGCCGAAAGGGGATTTTTCAATTATTCCGCCCGTTTATTTTGGTAACAATGTGCAAATTGAAAGCGGAACAACCGTTGGAGCTAATACTGTGATATATGATAACACTCTTGTGTCAAGGGAAAGCATCATAAAAAACAGTATACTTTTCAAAAATACTTACGTATCTTCAAATTGTTATGTTGATGGTGTTGTTTGTTGTGAAAATTCGTCTGTAAAAAGAAATTCTGCAATATTTCCGGGTTCAGTCATTGGTGAAAATTCATTAGTCGGTGAGGATATGCTGGTCAGTAATAATTCCATTATAAAAAAGAATGTGAATTATGATAAATATATTAAATCGCCCTTTACAAATAAAATTCAAAATTTTTTAGAAAATAAATTTCGTGGTTTATCTCCGGAAAAAGCGGCGCTTTTGGGTTCGTCTGTTGCAATGGCACTCAATAAACCTAAAATATTAATAGCAAGTGACGGCACCACAAACTCATTAGCTATAAAGTTAGCGCTGATAAGCGGATTAATGTCTGCAGGTGCTCAATGTTTTGATATCGGTTCAACCTTTAAGTCTATGATGTTTTTCAGTTCGCTTTTTTGCGAGTGTACACATTCAATTTTTGTAAGTGGTAATAATGCCGGTACTGATATAGAGATATATGATGAGAAAAATGAATTATTAAGCAAGGCAGATTGTTACAATATTTTTGCCTATTGTAATGAAGGAAAATTTGAATTTGTTAATAGTGATGAATGTAAGAGCGTAAGGCAAATTAAGGGATTAAGGAAGATGTATATAAGGGAAATAACCTCTTTATTTGATAAAAGCATTACTTTTGATCCCATAGTAAATTGCAATAATCCGTTACTTTCAAAAATAATAGAAGATGTTTTTAATAAAATGGCAAATTGCTCCGATTCAAAGCATAAATTAATTGTGAATATGAATGATAGCGGAACAAATGTTACTATAAAATTCAACAATAAAACCTATTCTGATAAGCTTTTAAAAAAGTTAATCTTTTTTTATATAAAATCTGCAAGAAATAGTGGGGGTTATGACTACGGAATCCTCGAAAAATTATGGAAATATGATAGTGTTGTTCTTTTGTTTTTAGTTCTTGCTGTTTCAATTAAAGAAAAAGAAAGCATTGAGAATTTAATATCAGCTTTACCTGATTTTTATATTAGCATTAAAAGTTTTGATAAACACGAGAATAGCGGTGTTATAGCCAGAAAAATCGGCGAGCTGGATGAATTTTATTATAAAGACAACAGCTATAATTTCCAATTAAATAAAACCTTTATAAAGGTTACAGATAACCCTGATTCTAAAAAGCGCAAGGTTATTTGTGCATCGGAAAAACTTGAGGTATCAAGGGAGTTATGTAATTTTTTAACAGAGTATCTCAGTGATACCTGAATACTTGACAATATAAGTAAATAATAGTATTATATAAAGACATTAAAATAGGTTAAAATGCCGTCTTGTTGCTGACGGCTCTACATATTACTAAAATCTTTCAAGTAGGAGATTATTATGCCAAAAGATAATAAGAAGAAAAAACAGTCTTCTGACGCTCCTGTGCAGAATAAAAAGGGTAGCTCCAATAAAACTAATCAATCTGAAAAAAAATCAAAAAAGTCAAATGCACAGAATTCCGTTTCAAAAACAAAACAAAAGAATAGCAGTTCTGCTACTAAAAAATCAAATACTACAAAACAAAATAACAAGAAAACATCCCGATATTCCAAAATTACTCCGCCCAAAAGAACCGAGCCGGTAAAGATTTCTTTCCTTGGTGGTATTAACGAAGTCGGAAAAAATATGACTTGCTATGAATATGGTAAGTCAATGCTTATTGTTGACTGTGGTCTCGCTTTTCCTGAATCTGATCAGTTAGGTGTTGACTTTGTAATTCCTGATTTTACCTATGTTGAGAGAAATGCGGAGAAAATCAAGGGTATTATTATAACTCATGGTCACGAAGACCATATAGGTGCTTTAAGCTATCTTTTAAAGAAGATTAATATACCTGTTTACGCAACATTGCTTACTGCCGGTCTTATTAACGGAAAGTTAAGTGAGCATAAGCTTGACCATGAGGTTAATATTCATATTGTAAAGGCAGGGGACACGGTAAAGCTGGGGGATTTTGAGGTTGAATTTGTTAAGGTTAACCATTCAATTCCGGATGCAGTTGCTTTAGCCATAAAATGCGAAGCGGGTACTGTTGTCCAAACAGGTGACTTTAAAATAGATACTTGCCCTATTGACGGCAGCAGAATAGATCTTTCTCGTTTTGCAGAGCTTGGTAACGAAGGGGTTTTGTGCCTGCTTTCCGATTCAACAAATGCAGAACAACCCGGTTATTCGCAGAGCGAAAGCAAGGTTGGGGAGACCTTCCGCAGTCTTTTCAATCAAGCGGGTGACAGACGAATTATAATCGCAACATTTGCTTCTAATCTTCATCGTGTTCAGCAAATTATAGATATTGCCGCCCAGACAGGCAGAAAGGTTGCGCTTTCCGGCAGAAGCTTGGAGAATGTTGTTTCAATTGCCTATGAGCTTGGTTATATTAATATTCCTGATGATACTCTTATCGGAATTGACGAGATTAAGCGATATTCTGATGACAGACTTGTTATTGTTACAACCGGTAGCCAGGGTGAGCCTATGTCAGCTCTTTCAAGAATGGCTCAAGGCGGTCACAGGAAGGTTACCGTTGGGTTTAACGACTGTGTTATAATATCTGCTCGTCCTATTCCCGGTAACGAAAAAACTGTATATAGAGTAATAAATGATTTATTAAAACTCGGTGCGCAGGTTATTTATGAAAAGATGTATGATGTTCATGTTTCCGGGCATGCCTGTCAGGAGGAACTTAAAATCATGCTTTCTCTTGTTAAACCGAAATATTTTATTCCTGTTCATGGCGAGCAGAAGCACTTAAGATATCATGCAAGGCTTGCTGAAGCAGTAGGGTTAGATAAAAATAACATCGTTATTTCTGATAACGGTTATGAAATCTCTGTTTCTGAGCGGAATATTGCTGTGTCGGGTACTGTAGCCAACGGTAAAGTTTATGTGGATGGTTACGGCGTAGGTGATGTTGGTGCTCGTGTTATGAAAGAGCGTTTGCATCTGGGACAAGACGGTATAATAATTATCGCTGCTACAATTGACGGTGCCTCAGGTGAGCTTTTAAGCGGACCGGAAGTTGTTTCAAAAGGCTTTGTTTATGTGAAAGAAGCAGAGCTTTTAATGAATGAAGCTGTTAAAGTTTCTATGAGAGTAATTGATAGCTTCCCCCCATATAGCTTTGATATTAATGCTATGAATACTAAGTTGCGTGATGAAATTTCACGGCTTATGTACGAGAGAACAAAACGCAGTCCGATGATTTTACCTATTTTGTTAGAAGTTTAAAAAGGTGTTTTTTATGAAATTAATGGCTTTATTTTATCAAAACCCTGCAGGTTATTTAACATCATTATTTCTTATAGTGTTTTCTGTTGTGGGTTTTGCAGTAAATAATGACACTGCACCTATATTTCTTATTGCCTCTGTTTTTGTTTTTATTGTAAATATTTTATATTCTGCTCTTGTTTTTAAGTCCACAAGGAAATATATTGAGCAAGTAAATAAATCTCTTTCTCAGGATCAGATTTCTACCGTTGATTCTTTTCCGCTTCCCTGCATTTTGTGCGACAAAAAAGGTAATATTGTTTGGTACAATAAAGAGTTTGGAGAAAATATATTAGCGGACAACCAAAAAGTAAGCATCAGCAATTTTTTTGATGATTTCAGATATTCAAATTACGCTGACTTGAAAACTGCTGATGCTGAATTTAACGGTAGAAAATTTACTGTATTTATCACGAAGGTTAAAAGCGTATCAAATCCCATGATTTGCTTATATTTCTTCGATGATACATATATGAAAGAAACCGCAAATGAATATAACTTGTCAAGACCTTTTGTTATGTCAATATTTATTGATAATATTGATCAGCTTTCTCGTCAGCTTACTGACAGTAAATTCGCTCAGGTCTCAAGCGGAATAGAAAGTAAAATCGAAAATTGGTTAAAGAATGAAAGGCTCATATTAAAAAAGACAGGCAGCGGTAATTTTATTGTAGTAGGAGAAAAACGAAATCTTGACAAGCTTTGCGAAGAGAAATTTTCTGTTTTAAAAGATGTCAGAGAATACAAGTATAACAACAATCTTGTTAATGCAACTCTTTCAATAGGAGTCGGAACGGGTTCGGATTTTTCAGAATGTGAATCCAGAGCTAAAAAGGCTTTGGAAATGTCCTTGGGCAGAGGCGGAGATCAGGCTGCGGTATATACTGAAAACGGTTATATCTATTTTGGTGGTATGTCAAACCTTGCTAACGATAATTCACGCGTATCACCTCGTCAGACTGCGGCGAATATTGCCACTTTAATAAAGAAATATAAAAAAGCTATTATAGTCGGACATAAGTTTTCTGATTATGATGCAATAGGTTCTGCAATGGGTTTGCATTTCTTTGCGGAATCAAACGGTGTTCAGTCTTTTGTTGCTTTAGATGAAAAAACAACCTTATCAAAGGCTTTAGTATCGGTTGCGGTTAACAACGGATTTAACGGGTTTATATCTTTAACTGAAGCTTTGGATAAATGTGATAATGATACCGTTCTGTTTGTTGTTGATACGCATAGGTTATTTTTGGTTGATGAACCTGAGCTTTATCAAAAAGCGGGGGCAAAAGTAGTTGTTGATCACCACAGACGTTCAGATGATTTTATTAATGATGCAGATATTTTTTATCATTTGCCGTCTCCGTCATCCACTTGTGAGATGGTTGCAGAATTAATTGAATATTCTACTATTCAGGATAGTTTGCCACCGGTTGTTGCAACGGCTCTTCTTTCAGGTATTGTGCTCGACACAAAGGATTATGTGTTGAGAACATCCCGAAGAACCTTTGAAGCTGCTGCATTTTTAAAAGAAAATAAAGCAGATACTGTTTCTGTAAAAAAGCTGTTTTCTGTCAGCTCAGAAATGATTGCTTTGAAAAATGATATTTTGAATAATTCTGAAATATACGAAAATTGTATGATTTCTTTCACGGAAAGTGATTCAAAAGATGTGAGAATTATAACATCGAAAGCAGCTGATGAAATGCTTAATGTGAATGGTGTAAAAGCGTCATTCGTTTTGTCGTATATAGACAAGGATTATGTTCAGATATCTGCTCGTTCTTTCGGTGAAGAAAATGTTCAGTTAATTATGGAAAATCTTGGCGGTGGCGGGCATAGTACAATGGCTGCTGCTCAGATTAAGAATATTGATATCGCAACTGCAAAATCAATGCTTTTAAAGGCTATTGATAAATACTATTTAGCAAAATAATCTTTCCACGGAGGTACAAATAAATGGAAGTTATATTGAAAAATGACGTTAAAGGTCTCGGTAAAAAGAGTGAAAAAGTGAATGTTTCAGACGGATATGCAAGAAACTTTTTGTTTCCTCGCGGACTTGCCGCCGAAGCAAATGCACAGACTCTTTCAGAGATGAAAAACAAACAATCTTCCGAGCAATTTAAAGCTGACGAAGAGCTTAAAGCCGCTAAAGAAAGCGCTGAAAAGATTAATAATAATACTATTGTTTTGAAAGCCAAAGGCGGTGCTAATGGTAAGCTTTTTGGTTCTGTTACTGCAAAAGAAATTGCGGTTGTTGTTTCAAATCAATTTAAAGTTTCAGTTGATAAAAGAAAAATAACAGTAGACGACATAAAAGCATTTGGCACATACAATGCACAGGTTCGTCTTCACCCAAAGGTTACTGCATCCTTTAAAGTGCAGGTTGTGGAAGAATAAATCTCCGGAGAGGATATAAGAAATGGCTGAAAAAAATAAAATGCCTACATTCGATGGGGTGGATTTGCCATACAGTCTTGAAACCGAACAAGCAGTTATAGGCTCAATTCTTATTAACCCTGAATGTGTAACAGTGGTTTTTTCTCACGTTAAGCCCGACTATTTTTATATAGAACAGCATCGTGCTATTATGGATGCTGTTATGATTCTTGATACATTAGGCTCAAGAATTGACGCTTTAACAGTTCTTGACAAATTAAGCAGTAATGGTTCTTTTGATGTTGAAGGAGGAAAAAATTATCTTTTCCAACTTGCTCAGATGGTGCCGAGTGCTGCCAATGTTGAGAATTATTGCAAAATAGTAAGAGAAAAGTATTTTCTTCGTTCTTTAATTAAAATATCAAAGGAAACTATTGATTCAGCAGTTGACGGTAGCGCGGAAGCTGATAAAATTCTTGATTCTGCAGAACAGAAGATATACGATATTCGAAAAGGTAGAGCTTCAGGTTCTCTTCAGAAACTAAGTGATGTAATTTCTGCAGAGGTTTATCCGAATCTTGTAAAAATTTCATCTGAAAATGCGGAAGAATATAAAGGTATCCCTACGGGTTTTTCTAAGCTTGATGAGATAACTTCAGGTCTTAATCGTTCTGACTTAGTGCTTATCGGTGCACGTCCTGCTATGGGTAAAACAAGCTTTGCTTTAAATATTGCACGCAATGTGGGAATGACAGGAAAAAAGGTTATTTTCTTTTCATTGGAAATGTCAAACGAACAGCTTGCAGCCCGTGTTCTTTCAACAGAAGCCCGTGTGGAGAGCAATAAGCTGCGTTCCGGTAATATTTCTAATGATGAATGGATGCGTCTTGCAGAGGCAACAGATAGATTAACAAGATGCAATTTGTATTTTGATGACACATCAACTATTACTGTTCCTGATATTAAATCAAAGATTAAAAGGACAAAGGATGTTGATTGTATCATTATTGACTATCTTGGTCTTATGCAGTCTGCAACTAAGAAAGAAAATCGTGTTCAGGAAATTACTGAAATCACCCGTAGCCTGAAAATGCTTGCAAAGGATTTGAAAATTCCGGTAGTTTGTTGTGCTCAGCTTTCCCGTGGACCTGAAAAGAACGGAAAATCATCAAACAGACCTATGCTTTCTGACCTTCGTGATTCGGGTTCTATTGAACAGGATGCCGATATTGTTATGATGCTCTATCGAGAGGGTTATTATAAAAACAGCTCTCAGAATGCAGATGAAATAGATATGACACAGGCTGATGTTGATGTTGCGAAGAACCGTCATGGTCCTACCGACAGAATTAAACTTCATTGGGATGGTCAGTTTACACTTTTCTCTACTTTGGAGTACAGAGATGAATAACTTTACAAATATTGTCAGAGATAAAGTTTTAAAGGCTGTTAGCAATTACGATATGCTTGGTAATACCCGAGAAATAGTTGTTGGCTTTTCCGGGGGAGCTGATTCCGTTTGTTTATTGCATGTTCTGAATTCTTTTAAAGGTGCTTTTAACTATTCCATTAAAGCTGTCCATGTTAATCATGGTATTCGCGGAGAAGAGGCAAAGGCAGATGAGAATTTTGCAAAAGAATTTTGCACTTCTTTTGATATACCGTTTTGCCTTGTCAGTGTTAATTGTATTGAAGAGGCAAACAAGAATAAGGAAAGCGTTGAAGAATGTGGCAGAAGATTAAGGTATGAGAGCTTTAATAACTTTTGTTCAGAATGGTCAAAAATTGCAACTGCTCATAACGCTAATGATAATGCAGAAACAGTTATCTTTAACATAACCAGAGGTTCTTCTGTTAAGGGTCTGTGCGGAATTCCTTTTGTAAGAGATAATATAATTCGTCCGCTTTTATATTGCTCAAGAGATGAAATTGAAGGATATTGCCGTGAGAATAATTTGCAGTTTGTAACGGATAGCACCAATTTAAGCGTTGATTACACAAGAAATAAAATCAGGCATCTGGTTTTACCGGTTTTGCAAGAAATTAACCCTTCCTATATAGAAGCATTTTCTTCTTTAAGCAACAATGCAGAAATTACAACAGCGTTTCTTAATGAAAATGCAGAAGAATTGTTAAAAAAAGCTGATAAAGGCGATTTTGTTTATAACAGAGAAATTCTTTTGAATTCTGATGAAGCCATTGTCAAAGAAATGTTGTATTTAGCCTTTTTTACATATAGCAATAAAGCTCTTGATAATAAAAAAATTAACAGCTTATATAATTTGTTAATTGAAAAAGGAAGGTGTCAGCTTTATGGTGATATCTTCGCTGAGGTTAAAAAAAATTATTTGCGTTTTTATAAAATACAGTATGATAGCTCTAATGCAGCTATTGAAATTGAAAGTCTGCCGTTTGAAACTGAATTTGGTGGATTTTTGGTGAAATTGGAAAAAATTAGTGATAATTCAAAAATTGTTAACCAAATATCATGTGGTGATGTGATAAACTGTAATGAGCTTTCCGGAAAACTTGTTTTGAGAACACGAAAAGCAGGGGACAGTTTCACTTTTCCTAAACGAAATGTAACCAAAAGCTTGAAAAAACTCTTTAATGAGGAAAATATTCCCATTGAGATAAGAGACAGCCTGCCTGTTCTTGCAGATGATGCAGGTGTTGTTTGGGTTCAAGGTTTTGGTGTTACAAAAAGATGTTGCGCTTTAGGGAGTTGCAATAATATTGTTTTAGTTAGGGGTAAAAATAATGATAGGTAAAATGATGTCCGATGATATCGATAGGGTTCTTATTTCTGAAGAAAAATTAAATGAAATAGTTTCCGACTTAGGAAAAAGAATAAGTGAAGATTATAAGGACAAAGATTTATTACTGGTTAGTGTTCTTAAAGGTTCCGTTGTTTTTATGGCGGACCTTATGCGAGCAATTACGATACCTTGTAATATAGATTTTATGGCTGTTTCCAGCTATGGTTCGGGAACAAAATCATCAGGTGTCGTTAAAATAATTAAAGACCTCGATAAGGATATTGAAGGTAAGGATCTCCTTATTGTTGAAGACATTCTTGATAGCGGTAATACTCTTTATTACTTAAAGGAAATTCTTTCTGCAAGAAAACCCAACAGCATAAAAATCTGTACTCTTGTTGATAAGCCCGAAAGACGTGAAGCAGATATAATTGCAGATTATGTCGGAGATTCCGTACCTAACGAATTTATAGTGGGCTATGGTTTAGATTACGATGAATATTACAGAAACTTGCCTTTTATCGGCGTATTAAAAGAGTCTGTTTATAAAGATTAATTTATTTAAAAGAGGTGACTGTTATAAAACAGGGTGACAAAATTAAGGCGATTTTGCCTTATATTATTATTCCGCTTATTCCGTTGTTTTTGATTTATTTTATGAATTCAAACGGTGCGAAAAAAACAGATTTGGAATATTATCAGGTTATAGAGCTTTTTGACAAAGGCGAAGTAACAAAGTATAGCTTGAATATTGGTTCAGGTGCTTTAACGTATGAGTTAAAGGACGGAACATCAGCAAAATATTCAGTTCCGAATGTATCTTTGTTTATTGATGATGTGCATGATTCTGTGGTTGAATATAACCGCGAAAATCCTGATAGCCCAATTGAATTCAATTATAGTTCAGGTGCATCCGGTTCTATTCTCATACAGTTATTGCCTGTGATTTTTTGCGGTATTCTTGTAATCGGCGGCGGCTATTTATTTATGAAGAAGATGAATAATTCAATTACTTCTGAGAATAACCGCGCTATGGGCTTTGGAAAAGCACGCGTTAAATTAGGTAAGGATGAAAAGAGAAAAACAACATTCAAACAAGTTGCAGGTGCGGACGAAGAGAAAGAGGAGCTTCAGGAGATTGTTGAGTTTTTAAAAGATCCTCAGAAGTTTACTGATCTTGGAGCAAGAATTCCTAAAGGTGTTCTTCTTGTTGGCCCTCCCGGTACCGGTAAAACTTTGTTGGCCCGTGCTGTTGCTGGTGAGGCAGATGTACCATTCTTTTCAATTTCGGGTTCCGATTTTGTTGAGATGTATGTAGGTGTTGGTGCATCCCGTGTTCGTGACCTTTTCGACCAAGCCAAAAAAAGCGCACCTTCAATAATTTTTATTGATGAAATTGATGCTGTTGGTCGTCATCGCGGCGCCGGTATGGGTGGCGGTCATGATGAACGTGAGCAAACTCTTAACCAGTTACTTGTTGAGATGGATGGTTTTGGTAATAACGAAGGCATAATTATAATTGCTGCAACAAACCGTCCTGATATTCTTGACCCTGCGCTTTTACGTCCCGGACGTTTTGATCGTCAGGTAACAGTAGGAAGACCTGATTTAAAAGGAAGAGAAGAGATTCTTAAGGTTCACGCGAAGAATAAACCCCTTGCTCCTGATGTTGATTTGAAGAGTGTTGCCCATGCCACAATCGGCTTCGTTGGTGCAGACCTTGAAAACCTTATGAATGAAGCGGCTCTTTTAGCTGCAAAGCGAAATAAAAAAGCCATTACTATGACTGAAATTGACGAGGCCACAGTTAAGGTTGAAGTTGGTGCCGAGAAAAAGTCACGTAAATATACGGAAAAAGACAAGAAAATCACAGCTTACCATGAAGCAGGTCATGCAGTTTCAGCATATTATCTTGACAATTGCGAACCTGTCTATGAAATTTCAATCATACCTCGAGGAATGGCAGGTGGCTACACTCTTTACAGACCTGATGAGGATTCTTCTCATATGTTGAAATCCGCTATGCTTGACAGAATTGTTACTGCAATGGGCGGTAGGGTAGCTGAGCAAATTACTTTTGGAGATATTTCAACGGGTGCTTCACAGGATATATCACATTCTTCTGAAATTGCACGTTCAATGGTAACTAAATATGGTATGAGCGAAAAGCTTGGACCTGTTCTTTACGGTAAAGATACAGATGAAGTATTTCTTGGTATGGATTATTCTCATTCAAAGAATTATTCGGAAACTTACGCAACTCAAATTGATGATGAGATCAAACGCATTATGACAGAATGCTATTGCAAATGCGAAAACATTCTTACTGAGCATAATGAGAAACTTGTTCTTATTGCCGAAACACTTATTAAAGATGAGAAAATTTCAGGTGACTTGTTCCTTAAACTTATGGATGAAAACTATACACCTGATGAAGAAAAAGAAGCTGAAACAGAAATCGAAAAACAGAATACTCCTGAAGAATCAGTGGTTGAAGAAGTTGTTGAATCAACCGAATCTGAAGAATAAAAAAATGACTCAGTAACTGAAAGGTTACTGAGCCATTTTTTCACTCAAAATATTTATAAATTTCCGAATAGTTATTTATATAATAATCGCATAGTTTTTTTACTGTTTCGGCATCGGCTTTTTCGGAAACATCGTTTATACCAACAACATTGTAGTTTGATTTCTTTGCAGTTTCAATGGCGTAAAGTGCATCTTCAAACACAAATGTATTTTCTTTAGGGGTTCCAAGATATTCCAAAGAAACATCATAAATTACAGGAGTATCTTTTCCTGCACCAACGCTTGAACAAGTGAAAATTTGAGAAAAGTATTCACGAATTCCGTTTCTTTCCAAGGCTTTCTCTACAAGGTGCTTATCAGTTGCTGTGGCAATGCACATTTTTACATCTTTTGATTTAAGATAATCAAGGAATTCTTTAACGCCGTCTTTTTTTATTACTTCATTAAAATAGAAGCCCTGAACCAGTGAATTGACTTCATTAACTATATCCGTAACAGTTGCTTTAGGGTCAATGTTTTTTATGTAATATTCAGCAGCCTGAACCATACTCATTTTTACAAATTCATCTTCAACACCCGGCTCAGGCTCAATCCCTTTGTTTTTCAGGAACAACAGACCGATTTCACTCCAGATATGCATAGAGTCAAGAATTGTTCCGTCCAGGTCAAATATAGCACCTTTGATATTTTTTAAAGAATTATTTATTGTCATTATATTTCTCCTAATTTGTAATTTCCGCTTTTGTTTTCCCAGATTACAAGTAGCTTACCGTTTTCGACTGAAATAACAGAATTTTTATTTATAAATTTATTACTGACACCTAAGGGAATATTCGGTGTTAATTGCCCGTTATCTAATTCATAGAAGAGGTTATTTATTTTTACTTCATTACTTTTTTCAAGAGCAAAAACAGAAATGTTTCCTGTACAAGCTTCGTCAAAAGAGATGTTGTTGTTTTTAAAAACAGAAAAGTTCTCTTTGTCACCGAAAAAAACGCTGTTACCATTGTTTTCAGCGATATACGATGCAGTTTGAATATTCGCTATGGTATGATCAAGTCTGCCACCTATGCACCCAAAAATACGAAAGCTCTTGTAGCCTTTTTTTAATGCAAGCTTAACGGCTAAAAGCGTATCTGTGTCATCTTTTTCAATAGGGTAGATGATAGTATTATCTTCTTTCGGCACATAACCTAATGAATCAAAATCACCAATAATATAATCAGGTATTATATTAAACTTATTTGTGTTTGCAACACCAAGATCGGCTGCTATAACTAAATCATCTATATTAATTTTAAATGGGAAATTTTCCACAGGCATTGCACCAAATATATAACAATACACAGAAACACCACCTGATAAATTTAAACACCGTCTGTGACGGTGCTTAATTTAAAATATTCCGTAAGTAATTAATGACATAATTAACCCTGCAATGAAAACACCGAGAGCAATTATCGGTAAGCATTTTTTGAATCTCAAATCCATTAAAGCAGCAATGAGTGCACCGGTCCAACCACCGGTTCCGGGTAGGGGAACAGCAACAAAAATAAGAAGCCCCCACTCCTGATACTTAACAATGGTATCCTTCTTTTTTTCAGAACGCGCTTCAAGCTTGTCCACAATTTTTCCGAAAAACTTATACTTTCTCATCCATTTGAAAATACGCCTGATAAATAAAAGTATAAAAGGTATCGGTATCATATTACCGATATAACAAATTAAAAATGCCTGAATAAATGGTATATCAAGGAGCTTTGCAGCAATCATTCCTCCTCTGAGTTCAAGAACAGGACAAAGAGAAACTAAAAAAGCAACAATTTGTGGCGGAAAGTCGTTTTGAAAAAAATCAACAATTGATGTAACAATATTTTCAACCATGATTTACCTCGCTGATGTAGTTATTATTTAATAAAAATTCGCGTGCATCGGTAAGAATAGTTTTATCATTTTCGAATTTCAGGTTTTTCAATGCATTTTCATAAGTTAACCAGACGTAATCTTCAATTTCTTCAACCTGTATTTTGGTTTGAGTATCTTTGGTAGTAGCAACATAAATCTGAACTGTTTTCTGGATTTTGTTTTGAATGGAGTATTGGGATTTACTCAAAAAACCGGGTAAAAGCTCAATGTGAAGACCTGTTTCCTCTAAAACTTCGCGTTTAGCAGTTTCTTCCGGTGTCTCTCCGGGCTCGATGTGACCCTTTGGATAGCTCCAGTTTGAACTACGTCTGTTACGAATGAGCAAGTATCTGTAATCATCATTTATTTTTCTGAAAACTACAGCTCCACAAGAGCGTTCATATAAGCATTCAAGAGAATATGGACGACCATCTGTATAGAATTTAACAAAGCTATCAATTTCCCAATTGATAAAGCGCTTTGATTTTGGTGATGCAACAAGCTTTTGCTCACCATTATCTCTGAATTTAATTATTGCAACAACTCTGCCGTCAAAATGCTTAACCGGATTATCTATCCCTAAGATTAAAACGCCGCTAATAGGGGACGACTCTTTAAATTTTCCTATAGGCTTTCCGTGATTGAGCTTATAGGTCTTTCCGTTTGGCAGAGGTGAACCGACGGGATCGGTTATGCAAACTCTAACTAATTTGCCTAACATAGTGTTACCCTCTCATAATACAAGAAAATCTGAATACATTATAAATCTTTTTTTGGTTGCTTGCAATATCTAATGTTATAATATTAGACAGTTATTTACCAATTTTTTTATAAAATTGACTAAAAAATTAATTTATCAAATCTATTCATTGAAAAAAGGTAATTATTATGATATATTTTGATTAATAGAAATGAGGGGGGATTTTTATGAAAAAAATTGTTTCTTTATTTTTAATATTGGCTTTGTTTGTTTGTTCTTTGACTACTGTACAAGCTTATCAACCTTATCAGGTTTATCAAAGTGATGACGTTTTTTCTGATACGATGGAGCTTGATAGTCCGCTTAATAAGGCTGATTTATCTTCGATGCAAACTAAGGATTATTTTTCATACTCAGTTTCTAATCCCGATTTCAGAGCATACTCATTACTTAATAATAATCAAAAACGATTGTATGACGCAATAAAAAATGCGCCAATCGGCACAATGACTATTACAGCCTCATATTCTGTAGGCGAGCTTCCGACAGCCAACCTAACTAAAATTTTCTTAACAGAAGTTATGCGTGCAGTTTGCTATGACTTACCTCAGCTTTTTTATCACGCAGGCTACAGTGCGGGCTACTCTTATACGAGTTCAGGCTATATAACACAAATTAGATACATGATAAAAATGTACGAAGGGGTGACTTATACCGCTGATACTGTTGCTTCTTGTTATAATAAAATGCAAAATGTTATCAATTCCCTTACCTTTGATACGTCAAACAGGTATCGCTTTGTTAAATCTCTTCACGATTACTTATGTAATAATATTATTTATCCCGATTTAGACAGCGAATACTATGTTATGGATTGTCACGACCCCTACGGTGCTCTTGTTAGCGGTTATGCTGTTTGTCAGGGTTATGCAGAAACATTTAAAATGATTTGTGATTTATATAAGATTCCCTGTGTGTATATTTCGGGTACTGCTAATGGCGGTGGTCACGGTTGGAATGCAGTTCAAATGGATGATGGGTATTGGTATTTGCTTGATGCAACCTGGAATGACCAGGAGAGCCGTATATATTACGATTTCTTTCTTGTTGGGCTTAATACAAAGGATACCTATTTTGGTGGAGAAGCATTTTCGACTTCCCATGTAAATGACGCAGACCTTTTTCTGCCTCAATTGAACTATGCCAAGGAAAAATATTCACAGACCAATCATAATACAGCTTTCCAAGCAACTTATAATTCATTGGCAAAAAATAACAGCAAGCATTTGATTTGCTCATATTATGATGCTGTTAATAATAGCAATATTTATTATAACGGAATTAGCGTTGATTTGGAATATGTTGCGACCAATACAGCGTTCACTATTCCGACAAATGAAACATGGATTTTAGTTTTAATCGGTGATTGCAATGGTGACGGCTATTCTGATGCAATGGATTATTCCGAGGCAGTTAATAAAGTTCTTGCAGATAAAGAGGTTTCAACTGCTTATGATATGGCAGCAGATGCTGATTGTGACGG
This sequence comes from Acutalibacteraceae bacterium, assembly GCA_045604605.1. Lineage (GTDB taxonomy): Bacteria > Bacillota > Clostridia > Oscillospirales > Acutalibacteraceae > DTU089. Next base: position 85,484 of record JAZUOL010000041.1, read on the forward strand.
TTGTCTTGATGTTATTGATTTAGCGTTGTTGGAAAGAGCTATTAGCGGAGTTAATGATAAGATAATTATTGAATGATTTATTCCTTAAATAAAACGCGGTGTTTTAGTTAACACCGCGTTTTTGATATTACAAATTTTTGAAAAATTCTTTTATTTCTGCTGTTTTACCACAGGTCATAGGTCCTTCAGGACATTTAAGAACATAACAACTCGGACCATAGAATTTGAAGATTGTTTCATCTGCCTGACGAAGCTTTTTGAGCATTTCAACTGCAAAATCACGAATTTCCCATTGTGCTCTGTTGCAAGAGCGCAGCTTCATAAATAAAAGTAATTCACGAGCATTGATAGTAGTTACAATATCAAGTGTATTTCCGCTAAGCTGAACGTAAGCCAAAGTTTCTTCATCAATGCCAAGTGCTTTTAATTCTTCGTAAACTGCAGCAGTTTTTGTGAATGCTTGGCAGTATCTTTCTTTAAGCTCGTTGTTTTCTGCGATTGTTGCAGGAAGAATATGACGTGTTCTGTCAGTTAAAGAAAGTGAAGGAATACCGATAGAATGCATTCTGTGACGAGCAAAGTGGGTTAAGCAAGAGAGAGAAACATTGTTGATTCTGAATGTGAATGTTGCTGCTTCTAAGGGTCTTTGACGTTTTGAATTGATTACTTTTTCAATTATGGAACTGCATTCATTTTCATCGTTTATGATTTCTTCAATCTGCTGTGTAGGAAGATTGCATCCCTCAATCAACGCAGCTCTTGCAACTGCTTTAGAAGCATCAGGGGTATAACTCAAAAGCTCAACCGCAGGCTCTTTTGCTATAAGCTCTCTGTTGGGTTGATATGTATAAGTCGGAATATCCTGAACAGCAGGGCGTCTTGTTTCGAAGTCTGTAAAAATGCCGGGGGTTAATGAGCGAGCTTGCTCTAAAAGGGATTCGCCTAAGGTTTTTAATTCCTTGTACTGAGAGCCTCTTCCGTAAATCATAGCATAAAGCATATTGATTAATTCACGAGCATTTAAAGTGCAATAGAAATTGCTGTAAAGAGAATAGGGGAGAAGAAAACGTGCATCTTCTTTAGGTATTCCTGCATCAATAAAAGCCTGATATTCAGAGTAAAGATAATCCATATGCTCTATGTATTTATCCTGAATATTTTTAGATTCAAAATGAGGTGTGTAATAGCCAAGTTTTGCAAAATCTACATATCGTCTGGATTTAACAGTGAAAGATGCAAGTCTGAATTCAATTACAAATTGTTCAACAAGAACTGAAACATTTTGAAATGCAATGTTAAAGACTGTGTGTTCAACGGTTGATGTATGACCTGAGCGAGTAACTTTAGAAATTAAAGAAGCGTTTTTTTGTGCATCTTTTGAAAGCTCTAAAATTTCAAGGGCAGTACCGGGTTGTGTGGAAATTCTTCCGGATGCTGCAGGCACTCTTTCTCCGGTATCCGTCATTCCGATTATAATGGCTTTTGAATTAGTGTTGAATTCGGTATTCATTTTTTGTACCTCCACTATATTTCGCATAATTGTATTTATTTTAACACAATATCTTTGTAATTTCAATATTTTGCAGAAAAAACAAATTCACTAAAAAAAACAGTAAAAATTCTCGATTTTCTACTACAATTATCACTGTTTTATCTTGAAAAATAATGGCTGTTATGGTATCATAAATTCAATTATGGGTGTGTGTTGCCTTTTTGCATTTTTTTGCCTGAAAATAGGAGGAAAAGTTATGGCAATTATTAAAAAAGAAGCATATTTTAATTCTTCAACCGGTGTTAATAAAATCCGTACTTTAATATGGCAGGATGATGAAATTGCACCAATTGCTGTTTTTCAGATAGCCCATGGTGTTGCTGAGCATATCGGAAGATATGATGACTTTGCGCGTTTCCTTGCTTCCAACGGTTTTGTCGTTTGCGGTAATGACCATATCGGGCACGGTTTATCAGTTAATGATGAAGATGATTTAGGCTTTACTGCAGAAAAGGATGGCTATCGACGTTTCGTTGATGATATGCATATTCTTTATTCAATAATGCACAAGCGCTTTCCTGAGCTGCCGTATATTCTTTTTGGTCACAGTATGGGTTCTCTTTGCGCAAGAGTTTACGCAAGCTCTTTCGGAACAGAGCTTTCCGGTCTTATTCTTTGCGGTACTGCTCAAGTTCCCGCGGGGCTTGATTTTGCAATTAACACACTTGACCAACTTGTAGAAAAGTTTGGTCCTAAAACTGTTAATCATACTGTTGCAGGTCTTCTTAATAAATTTTCGTCCATTCAGATTAAGGATAGAAGTTCAGACCTTGATTGGTTGAGTGTTAACAGGGAAAATGTTAAGGCGTATAGCGAAGATCCGCTTTGTGGCTTTGAACTCACTCTTGCAGGGGTAAGAGATTTGGCTGCAATTGGTATTCTTGCAAGCGATTCAATGTGGCCCGTAACTGTTCCCACAGATTTGCCGATTATGATTATTTCAGGAGCAAAGGACCCTGTTGGTTCTAACGGTAAAGGTCCGATTGCTTGCTCTGATTCATTAATTGCTTCGGGTCATGAGCCAACCGTTATCATCTATCCCGGTGTAAGACATGAGATTCTTAATGAGGATTGTAAAGATAATGTTTACAATGACATTCTCGGCTGGACTCAATCCATTCTTTAATTCAGGTGAATATTTTGAAAAAAAACGTATTTGTTTCTGATGAAGAACTGAATATTCAAAAAGATTTTTCCGAAAAGGTTCGTTTAATTCTAAATGCCCGCTTTCCTGAGGATAGCCCGAAAGCTTTTGTTCATACTTACGGATGTCAGGGGAATGTTGCTGATAGTGAGCATATTAAGGGTATGCTTATTGAAATGGGTTACGTTTTGTGCGAAAAGGTTGAGGAAGCAGATTTGGTTCTTTATAACACTTGCGCCATTCGGGAACATGCTGAGGACAGAGTTTTTGGTAATGTAGGTGCTTTGAAAAAGCTGAAATCTGAGAAGCCGCACTTAATTATCGCCCTTTGTGGTTGTATGATGCAACAGTCTCATATTGCAGAAAAAATTAAAAAGAGTTATCCGTTTGTTTCACTTGTTTTCGGTACCCACGTTGTACACAAGCTTCCTGAGCTGCTTTCAAAAACTCTTGAAGGTAAAAAGAGAGTTTTTTGTATTGATGAAAGTGATGGTGTTATTGCAGAGGGAATGCCTTATTCCCGCGATAGTGGTGAAAATGCATGGATTTCTATTATGTACGGTTGCAATAACTTTTGTTCTTACTGCATTGTTCCTCACGTAAGAGGCAGAGAAAGAAGCAGAAATCCCGAAGTGATTTTAAATGAGGCAAAGCAGCTTATAGGCGAAGGGTATAAAAAAATCACACTTTTAGGTCAGAATGTAAATTCATATGGAAAAGGTTGTGATTTCCATATGAATTTCGCGGAGCTTATCAGAAGAATTGATGCTATTGAAGGCGATTATACTTTTGATTTTATGACCTCTCACCCGAGAGATTGCAGCTTTGAGTTAATTGATGTATTAAGCGACAGCAAGCATTTTTGCGGTCATCTTCATTTGCCTGTTCAATCCGGAAATAACAGAATTTTAAAAGAGATGAATCGTCACTATACACGTGAAATGTATATAGAGCTTGTAAATTATGCTAAAGAAAAAATTCCGGATGTTGATTTGACAACGGATATTATTGTTGGATTTCCGGGTGAAACCTATGAAGAATTTTTAGATACTGTGTCTTTAGTAAAAGAAATCGGATACGGTTCAATGTTTACTTTTATCTACTCACCCAGAAAAGGAACACCTGCTGCCGAGCTTCCTGATCCCATCAGCAAGAAAGAGAAAATAAAATGGTTTATGGAGCTTTTAAGAGTTCAGGAAGAAATTGCGGAAAAAAATACAGGTCAAAGAGGGGAAACCCTTTAATATAATTTATTTTTAAGGAGTACACACAAAATGACAGTTATTGAACTTACAAGACAACTTGGTGCTGCAATTCAGCAGGACGAACGCTACAAAGCTTATGAAGAAGCAAGAAAAGCTAACGAAGCTGACGAAGCTCTCAATGGTCTTATTGGCAAAATCAATCTTGTTCAGATGAATTATCAGAACGAAGCTTCAAAAGGTGAAGAAGCAAATGCTGAAACAATGGAAGGCTTCGCAAAAGAATTTGAACAGCTTTATCGCGAAATTATGCTTAACGGCAATATGGTAAAATTTGAAGCTGCAAAAACTGATGTTGATGATATGATGAACGAGATCATGGGCATTCTTGCTTGCTGCGTTGACGGACAAGATCCCGAAACATGCACACCTCATCAGGAGCATAGCTGTGACGGCTCTTGCAGCTCTTGCGGTGGTTGCCACTAATTATAAAAAATCTTTGGATTCGCTGAGGTAAGAAATGGCTAAATTATCTCCTATGATGGAGCAATATTTTGAAATAAAAAAGAATTATGCAGACACATTGTTGTTCTTTAGATTAGGTGACTTTTACGAAATGTTTTTCGATGATGCAAAAGTCGCCTCTAAGGAGCTTGAGCTTGTTCTAACAGGAAGAGATTGCGGCCAAGAGGAACGTGCGCCAATGTGCGGCGTTCCCTTCCACAGCGCTGATTCGTACATAGCAAAACTCGTAAGTCGCGGTTATAAGGTTGCCATTTGTGTACAGGTGGAAGACCCTGCCACCGCAAAGGGTATAGTCAAACGCGATGTTGTCCGTATTGTTACACCCGGTACGGTTATTGAAAGCAATATGCTTGATGAAAGCAAAAACAATTATCTTGCATCTGTTTTTGTTTCAGATAAAGAATGTGGGCTTGCTTTTATTGATATTTCAACCGGTGAAGTTCATCTTGATTCTTTTTCTGATGCTGATACATCTGCGCGAATTATAAACCAGCTCGGTTGCTATCATCCGAGTGAGGTTATCATAAATAAATATGCATCTTCTGTTAAATCAATCGTTAGTTTTATTAAGGACAGATTGTCTGTTGATTATCAAATTGTTTCAGAAGCTCAGTATTCAGAAGATGAACTTTTGAGAATAATCAATTCACATATTTCAGAAGATGATGGAATGTCACGATTTTCTCAGAATAAGAGCCTTTTGTTTGCTTTTGGCTCGGCTCTGGTGTATCTCAAGGGCGTTCAGAAAAATGATCTTCAGAACATTAACAATGTGGATTTTTACAACGAGGAGAGCTTTTTAACTCTTGATATAGCTGCAAGGCGTAATCTCGAGCTTACCGAAACTCAGATAAGAAGAGAAAAAAAGGGAAGTCTTCTCTGGGTGCTAGACCATACAAAAACCGCTATGGGCAAGCGTCTTATAAGAAATTGGGTTGAACAACCATTAATTAACTATTCTTCTATTATTTTAAGGCAGAATGCCGTTGAAGAATTAACTGCAGATACTATTTTACTTGATTCGTTAATGTCATATCTTTCGGATATGTTTGATATCGAAAGGATTATGACAAGAGTTGTTTATGGCACTGCAAATGCAAAAGAATTAAAAACTTTAAGTCAGACCATTGACCAGCTTTATAACATAAAAACATCCTTATGCAACGTGAAATCAAAAATGCTGACAGGTATTTTTGAGGACATTGACTTGCTTGAAGATGTAAATACTTTAATTAAAAACGCTATAACCGACGAGCCTCCGCTTTCAGTTCGCGAGGGTGGAATGATAAGAGTTGGTTATAATGAAGAGCTTGATACTCTCCACGATATTGTTGAAAACGGCAAAGGTTATCTTACTGCTGTGGAACAATCTGAGCAGGAAAAAACGGGTATCAAAAAACTTAAAATAGGCTATAACCGAGTATTCGGATATTATATAGAGGTAACAAATTCTTTTAAAGAGCTTGTTCCGGAGCATTATATAAGAAAACAAACGCTTTCAAATTGTGAAAGATATATAACTCAGGAGCTTAAAGAGCTTGAATCAAAGGTTCTCGGCGCTCAGGAAAGAATTGTTCGTCTTGAATACGAGATTTTTTCTGCGATTCGTCAGAAAGTTGCAGATCAACTTGAGCGAGTAAGAAAAACTGCGAGAGCAGTTGCAAATCTTGATGCTCTCTGTTCTTTGGCTTTCACGGCTGTCAACAATAATTATACAAGACCGGTTGTTGATAATTCAGATGAAATCATTATTAAGGACGGAAGGCATCCCGTTGTTGAGCTAATGCTTGGCGGTGCTCCATTTGTTCCCAATGACACCCATTTGGATTGCCGTGATAACAGAACTGCTATTATTACTGGTCCTAATATGGCTGGTAAATCCACATATATGCGCCAGATTGCCTTAATCACTCTAATGGCTCAGATTGGTAGCTTTGTTCCTGCTTCCAGCGCAAAAATTGGTATAGTTGACCGTATCTTTACTCGTGTCGGGGCTTCTGATGACCTTTCTGCAGGTCAATCGACCTTTATGCTTGAAATGACCGAGGTTGCAGATATTTTAAAATATGCAACTTCAAATAGCTTGATTGTTTTCGATGAAATCGGAAGAGGTACTTCAACTTATGACGGTATGAGTATCGCAAGAGCGGTTCTTGAATACACTGCCGATAAAAAGAAAATTGGTGCAAAGACATTATTTGCAACTCATTATCACGAATTGACTGAATTGGAAAATACAGTTGATGGTGTTAAAAATTATAATACATCTGTAAAAAAACGCGGTGATGACATTACATTCCTTCGCAGAATTGTTAAAGGCTCTGCAGATGGTAGTTATGGTGTTGAGGTTGCAAAGCTCGCAGGTGTTCCTAAAGCAGTTGTTGAAAATGCAAAGAGAATACTTGCAACGCTTGAAGCTCAAGAAAAAGTAAGTGTTGTTTCTGAAATTCAACGCAAAGAGGAATTTGAAGATGATATTCAATTATCATTTTCTTCCGGTGAAAAAGAACAAATAATTGAAAAGCTTAAAAATGTTGATGTAAATACTCTTACGCCCATTGAGGCGATGACAGTTCTTTTTGAGCTTCAAAAAAGTGCAGAAAATCTATAAGATTTTAAAATTGAGAAAGGAGGGCGGCCACAATGCCACGTATAAATGTTTTACCTAAAAATATAGCAGATTTAATTGCGGCAGGTGAAGTTGTTGAACGCCCTTCTTCCGTAATTAAAGAGTTTGTAGAAAACTCAATAGATGCCGGTGCAACCAATGTTACTGTTGAAATTAAAAACGGCGGTAAAACTTATATTCGTGTTACCGATAATGGTTGCGGTATTGACAGAGATGATGTTAAAAAGGCTTTTATCAGTCACGCTACAAGTAAAATCACCAACATAGATGATCTTTCTGCCATTTCTACTCTTGGTTTTCGTGGTGAAGCTTTAGCCTCAGTTTGTGCGGTTTCAAGGGTTGAACTTCTTACCACAACTCCCGATTCTGATTTTGGTACTCGTTATGTAATAGAAGGCGGAGAAGAAATTCTTCTTGATGATGCGGGGTGTCCCGTCGGTACCACAATAATCGTAAGAGATTTATTTTATAACATTCCTGCAAGAATGAAATTCTTAAAAAAGGATGTTCAAGAAGGCAATTATATCGCAACTTTGATGGAAAGAATTGCGGTTTCTAATCCTGATATTTCTTTTAAATTTATACGTGACGGTAAGTTGCAATTCTCTACCCCCGGTGACAGTGATTTAAAATCTGCCATTTATGCGGTTTTCGGTAAAGAGTTTACAGATAATCTGATTCCTGTTCAAAATGAACAAAACGGTATTTCCGTAAATGGTTTTGTTGTGAAGCCAACTGCGGGGCGAAGCAGTCGTTCAATGCAGATATTTTTTGTAAACAAGAGGTTTGTTAAGAGTGTTGTATTTTTAAGCGCACTGGAAGCTGCTTATAAAAATTCCATAATGGTTGGTAAATACCCGGCTTGTGTTCTGTTCGTAAAAATGCCTTATGAATCTGTTGATGTTAATGTTCATCCGGCAAAAACAGAGGTAAGATTTTTTGAAGAGAAAAAGGTTTTTGATTGTGTTTATTATGGCGCTTTATCTGCTCTTCAAGGAGATACAACTCGTCTTCAGGCTAAATTTTCCGAAGCGAAAATTTTTACAAAGCCTGCTGACAAGGGTGAGCAATTGAAAATAACAGAAATTGAACAACCTAAAATAATTTTTGAAATTAAAGAGTTTGGTAAACCAATAACTGGGATTGAAAATGTTGTTCATTCTCCTGTAAATGAAGAGCTGAAGCAGCTTGATTTCTTAAAAGATGAGTATATTAAACCGTCAGTTTCCAAAATTGTTATTGATGATAAAAAGACTGAGGTTATTAGTGAAGAAATTAAGCCACAGCTTGATTTAAAAATTAACTTTGAAGCAAAAACGGATGAGCATCAGCAACGTGCTTCTGTAGTGAGTATAGAAAAAGAAACTGAAACCGAGAAAAATGCTGATGTTGCTATAGTTAAAGCTGTTGAAGAGCCTGTAAAGATACTTTCGTTAAATTATAAGTTTATCGGTGAAGCCTTTAATACGTATTTGATTGCCGAACTTGATGGTAAGCTTATTTTAATTGATAAACATGCCGCTCACGAAAGAATACTTTTTGAAAAATTCAAAAGAGATGGATGCGGTCAGTCTCAGATTATGCTCCAGCCAATAACTGTAACTCTTTCGCCTGATGAATATAATGCAGTTCTTGAAAACCTTGAACTGTTAGGAAATGCAGGCTATGATGTTTCTGATTTTGGTGATAGATGTGTTAAAGTCTCCGCTTGTCCACCGGAGCTTGTTGATTGCAATATTTCTGATATTGTTACAGAAATTGCGGGGTATCTCGCCAACAATATTAAATCATTGATGCCGGAAAAGCTTGATTGGATTTATCATTCTATGGCTTGCAGAGCTGCTGTTAAGGCCGGGAATTTCACTTCTTCTTATGAGGCTGAAAAATTTGTTGAAAATCTTTTGAAACGCGATGACATCAGATATTGTCCACATGGCAGACCTGTTATGATAGAAATGACAAAAAAAGAACTTGAAAAACAGTTCAGAAGAATTGTTTAAGGTGATATATTGAAGAAAAAAGCAATTGTTGTTGTTGGTGCTACCGCCTCAGGTAAGACTGCTCTTGGTGTTCACATAGCTAAGAGTTTTAATGGCGAGGTAATCTCTGCCGATTCTATGCAAATATATAAGGGTATGGATATTGCAACGGCGAAACCAACTGTGGAAGAAATGAAGGGAATTAATCATCATTTGCTTGATTTTGTTGATGTTCATGAGCAATATAGTGTATCTGCATATTGTAACGATGCAAAAAGAGTATTCGATGAAATTATCGAAAGAGGTAAACTTCCCGTTTTTGTTGGCGGAACAGGACTCTACATCGATTCCTTTTTATCTAATACCCAATTTTTAGATGCAGCAACTTCTGAAAGCATAAGAAAAGATTTGCTTTTAGAAGCGGAAAAAAACGGTGTTGTTAGCTTATATGAGCAGTTAAAAGAAATTGATCCGATTGCTGCCCAAAATATTCATCCCAACAATATTGTAAGAGTTGTAAGAGCCTTAGAAATATATAAAACAACAGGTAAAACTCTTACTGAGCAAAATCAACTTTCTCATTCAATTGAATCCGATATTGAACCTTTGTATATCGGAATAAATTATTTTGATAGGGAAAAGTTGTATGATAGAATTAATATGAGAGTTGATTTGATGCTTGAAAACGGTCTTCTTAAGGAGGTTGAGCTGTTTTTTAAATCAAATCCATCAAAAACGGCGTTTAATGCAATAGGCTACAAAGAATTAAAGCCTTTTATAGACGGTGTTTTAGCTTTTGATGTTTGCGTTGAAAATCTTAAAAGAGAAACGCGTAGATACGCAAAAAGACAGATTACATGGTTTAAACGTAATAAAAAAATTAATTGGTTATATGCAGATTTGTTGTCAGAAGATGAATTGAAAGACTCTGTGGATAGCTTGATTATAAATTATATGGAAGGTGATAATTTTGAAGAATAAAACTGTTAAAAGTATTGCTTCAATTGCGGCAATTGTTTTAATTATCGGTTTTTTCTCGTCATATATTATCTATCATATCGTAAGTAAATCAAACAACGAAATAGAGACTGAATTTGCTTTAAAGGATACGGTTTATAAAACTATTAATACAAAATGCTTTGTTATTCGTGATGAGGAGTTCATTAAGAGTAATGCGGTGGGTACAACAATTTCTTTTGCAACAAATGGTGAAAGAGTTGCAACCGGTGATACTGTTTCAATTGTTTTTGATTCATCAGAAGATGCAGCTACTTATCTCAAATCAAAAGAATTGCAAAAGCAGATTGAACACTATAACGAGCTGTCTGGACAAGCAAATTTTCAGGCGCTTAACATTAATTCATTAACAAGAAAAATAAATAATGAGTTGTATGATTATCTTGATGCTGTTGATCTGCGCGACTTTAATCGGGCAGTTACCTCGGCAGAAGTTTTCAGAGATTCTGTTACCGGTAAGCAGATTGCAACCGGGAAATCACTTGATTTTTATGATCATTTAACTGAATTAAAAGAGGAGCTTGGAAAGCTTAATACCTCATCATTGAAAATTACCGAAATAAAATCAGAGAATGCCGGTTATTTTATCAGTGGTTCAGATGGCTATGAAAATACTTTTAAATTTTCGGAGATTGATAATTTAAAGGTTTCTGAATTGAAAAAAGCTATTAAATCAAAGCCTGGGGCAATTGACACTGAGGTTATCGGGCGCACAGTATCTTCTTTTAAGTGGTATATTGCTTGTGTTGTTGATTCTGAAAAAACAGTTGATTTAACCTATGATAAGCAGATTTTTGTTAATTTCCCCGATGCCGGAATTGAAAGATTGCCTGTTACGTTATATAAAATCGGTGCAAAAAACGAAAAGGAAACAGTCGTTATTTTCTCTTGTGATGTAATGAATGAAAATCTCGCAGATTTTCGTATAGAAGATATTGAAATTGTAACTGATGAATTTACAGGTTTCAAAATATCAAATTCATCCATCAGGACTCTTGATGGAGAACAGGGTGTATATATTGTTCGCGGTAATCTTATGGGATTCAGAAAAATTAAGGTTATTTACACTGCGGATGATTATTCAATTGTTTGTAATCCCGATAATAGTTCGGATTATATAAAGCTATATGATAAGGTTGTTAGGGAGGGAGTTGATTTGTATGATAACAAGCTCATTTAATGATGCCCATTTTTCGGTTATTTCTGAAAATATTAAACGTATAAAAGAAGAGATTAGTGATGCGGCAATTAAATCTTCTCGCTCTCCTGATGATGTTCGTTTGATGGCTGTAACTAAAACTGTCTGTGCCGAATATATAAATTTTGCAATTGACAACTGTGGAATTAACTTGATAGGGGAAAACAAGGTTCAGGAATATCTTTCAAAGAAGGATGTATTAAATCTTAATAATGTTGAGAAACATTTAATTGGACATCTGCAGACAAACAAGGTTAAAAAAATTGTCGGAGAAGTTGATATGATTCAGTCTGTTGACAGTTTAAGAGTTGCTCAGGTCATATCAAACGAAGCCCAAAAATCAGAAATTAATACTGAAATACTTTTAGAAATTAATATTGGTGACGAGGACAGTAAAACGGGATTTGATAAAATTGAATTTGAAGAATCATTGTGTCAGATTTCACAATTACCTAATATTAAAGTTAAAGGCTTAATGACTATTCCTCCAATTTGTGAAAACTCATTGGAATTGGAGAAATATTTCGAAAGAATGAATGAGTATTATTACGAAATCAAAGAGGGGAATTACCCTAATTTTGATTTTGCAATATTATCAATGGGAATGTCGGGTGACTATAAAGAAGCAATTCTTCATGGTTCAAATTTAGTAAGAGTCGGCTCTGCAATTTTCGGAGCGCGTAATTATAAATAACGGAGGTTATATTTATGTCATTTATGGATTATTGGAAAAAATTCACTAACACAGAGGATGATGAGGAGTTTGAAGAGGTTGTTCAGGACGATGCTCCTGAAGCCTTTGAAACAAGACCCTTCTCCAATGTAACATCATACGATGATTATGAGCGTGAAACACCACGCGTAGCATCCAGACCAAAAAGAAATACAAACGACCCCAGCAGAGTTGTTGATGTAAGAACAACTGCAATGCTTCAGGTTGTTCTTGTTAAGCCTGATAAGTTTGAAGATGCACGCGCTATTGCAGATCATCTTAATGATAAAAGAACTGTTGTTCTCAATCTTGAGGCTGCAAGCAAGGATGTTTCAAGAAGACTTGTTGACCTCCTTAACGGTGTTGCTTATGCTAATGGCGGTCAGCTTAAAAAGGTTTCCACAAATACTTACATTATTACACCCTATAACGTAAATGTGTCAGGAGACCTTATTGATGAATTGGAAAATACAGGTGTGTTTTTCTAAAATATAAAACGGAAGTGGGGATTATGTTATGTTAACACCATCTGAACTCAGAGAATATGAATTTAAAGGTGCAGGCAGAAACGCATATAAATCTGATGATGTAGATAATTTTTTTGGCGAGGTTGCCGTTGCATATGAAAAGCTTTTCAGAGAAAATGCAGAGCTTGTTAAAAGAGTAAGCTTGCTGGCAGACCGACTTGAGCAATTTAAACAAGATGAAGAGCAGATTAAACAAGCTGTTATCGGTGCGCAAAAAGCTGCTGATATTATTGTTAAGGAAGCTGAATCATCTGTTGAGGATTCCAAAGTCGAAGCTGAGGCAATTCTTGCTGCCGCAAAAGGTGAGGCAGATATTATTAAATCTGATGCTGAGAAGCAAGCTATTGCAGATTCAGATTTGCTTCTTTCTATTGCAAGAGATAAAGCAGAAGAAATTATAAACAAGGCTAAAGAAGAGGCTCATGGTATTCTTATTGCCGCTAATGATTCTGCAAGTGATACTGTTGGTGCAGCTACCAGAACTATTACCAGCGAATCAATTCATTATGAAATGCTTAAAAAAGAAGTTTCTGAATTCAGAGCCTCCATACTTGCTCAGTACAAGGCTCATATTGAAATGATTTCAAAATTACCCGAATTGGCAGCAGAAGAAGCAGATAAAACAACAGAAACAGCCAATGATTCTGCAAAAGATGAAAACATCGTTGACGAAATTTCTGCAATTGACCCTCAGAATGATATAATCGAGATGCTCGAACCTTTTGAGGAAGATGAAGCCGAAGGAATTGAGTTGTTTGCTGAAGAAGAAACAGAAGAGGCAGAAGAGGTTGTTAAAACTACTCTTCCTTTTGATTTTTTTGAAGAAGATACAACATTGGAGTTCGTTGAGGAGGACAATCAAGAGGTCGATGTTCAGCCCGAGCCTGAACTTGATTTCTTTGAAGCTGATCAGGATGACAATGTTCCTGAAATTTCCATTGATATTGAAGAAACTGATAATATTGAAAATGATATAACAGAATATCCTGAAGCAGTTGATGAAGCTACTGTTGAAGAAGAAACTGAGCAACCTGCTCCCGAAGAGCAGAAGGAGGGTGAGGATATTCCGATTTCAAAAGGTTTTAAAGTGAATACCGTTGATATTCCTGATGATGCAAGCAGTTTCGCTCCTCTTGACCCTAACGAAATTAACTCGTTCTTGAATTTCTTTGAAACCGTGGACACTGATATCGAAATTGATGAAGACAGTGAGGAAGAAGAGCCTAAAAAAAGACACGGTTTCTTTCGTAGGAAAAAATAATTTAAAAGTGTAAGGTGTATGTGCAGATGTCTGTAGTAGCTATTATATTATTGTGTTGTGCTTTAATCGGAGCTGACCAAATTATAAAATTACTTGTTATTAATTATCTTAAGCCAATTCAATATATTGATGTAATAGATGGCATTTTGCGCTTCAGATATGTTGAAAATACAGGTGCTATATTTGGTTCATTTTCTACACATACCGCCGTGCTTACAGTTTTTTCGATTATTCTTTTAGGTGTGACAATATTCTTCCTTGTAACCAATAAGAATAAAAATAAATTAGTAAATCTCTGTTTGATTTTTATGATTTGCGGAGGAATAGGCAACATTATTGACCGTGTAAGACTGCATTATGTTGTGGATTTTATCGAGCCACTATTTATTAATTTTGCTGTTTTTAATTTTGCAGATTGTCTTATCACAGTCGGAGCCTTTGTATTGATTATATATTTGATTGTTGATTTGATTAAGGATTCTAAAAAAGTAAAAAATGTTACTTTGGAAGGACAACAAGATAATGCAGGTTAATGAATATATTGCAACTTCAGAAATTGTTGGCTTAAGATTAGATAAAGCAATTACTGTTTTATGCGAAGATTTGTCAAGAAATTCTGTTCAACAATTGATAGATGATGGCAATATTCTGATTAATGGTGATGTTGTAAACAAAAAATACTCTGTTAAACCTAATGACAGGATAAGCATTACTTTACCCGATCCCAAAGAACTTTCTGTTGATGCTGAAAATATACCGCTTGACATTATATATGAGGATGAGCACTTGCTTGTTGTCAACAAGCCCAAAGGGATGGTTGTTCATCCTGCAGCAGGTAACTATAGTGGTACTCTTGTCAATGCATTGCTTTATCACTGTGGTAATTCTCTTTCAGGTATAAATGGAGTTATAAGACCGGGTATTGTTCACAGAATTGATAAAGACACAAGCGGTCTGTTAATTGTGGCAAAGACTGATGCAGCTCACAAGGGTCTTGCAGAACAAATTAAAGACCATAGTTTTACGAGAGAGTATAAAACAGTTGTTGTTGGAAATGTTAAAGATGATAGCGGAACAATTGATGCACCTATCGGAAGACACCCTAAAGATAGAAAAAAACAGGCAGTTACCGATAAAAACTCAAGAAACGCTGTTTCACATTTTCAAGTAATCGAAAGATATAACGGATTCACTTATTTGAAAGTTCAACTTGAAACAGGCAGAACACATCAGATAAGAGTTCACATGGCGTATCGTGGCACACCTGTTGCGGGTGATGTTGTTTACGGAAATCCTAAGAAAGACTTTGGACTACAAGGGCAATGTCTGCATGCCGCGACTATAGGCTTTATTCATCCGATTACTAATGAGTATCTTGAGTTTACTGCAGATTTACCTGATTATTTTACCGATTTTCTTAGGAGAATATCATAATGGACGAACGCTATAATAAATGGTTACTTGTTTCTGACATTGACGGAACTTTAAATTCAAAAGACTTTAAGCTTCCGGAGAACAATAGAATTGCCATTAATGAATTTGTTAAAAATGGCGGTAATTTTACATTGTGTTCGGGAAGAAATTTACAGTCGTTATCTATTCATTATGAAAAACTCGGCATTAATACTCCGGCAATTTATCTGAACGGTGCAGGCATTTATGATTTTAACGAAAAAAAGGTTTTATATGAAAATCCTATTTCAAAGGTTGGAGAAAACATATTACTTGATATACTGAAAAAACATAAATTAATCCAATTGACTGTTTTTACTCGCGACAAACTGTATTTAACATCAAGGAAATGTATTTATGGCTATCTAGTTTCGAAATTGGATAAACTTAACTTCCAGTTGTGTAAAAAGCTTTCTGATTTACCTGATGGCAAATGGGGAAAAGCTTCATTTTTCGGACCAAAGGGTTTGATTGATAAACTTCAAAAGTTTTTAAAAAATAGCGATAATGCTCAATACTTTGAGTGCTTTAAGACATCACCGTTCACTCTTGAGGTTGTAAAAAAGGGTGTGAACAAAGGGAACGCGGTGTTGAAGCTGGCCGAAATACTAACTGTAAATGAATCAAATACTGCAGCTATTGGTGATTATTATAATGATGTTGATATGCTCACAAGGGTAGCTCATCCCGTTTGTTGCGGTCAGGCTCCTGATGATATAAAGCAAATATCAGAGTATGTAGCTTGTCATTGTAACGATGGCGCAGTTGCTGATTTTATAAATTACATAGAAACAAATTATATTAAATAATGGAGGCAATATTATGGATGCAAATTCTAAAAAAGAATTAGCCAAAATCGCTTGTAATGTCCGTATGGGCATTATTGAGGGAACATTCAATGCAAAATCAGGTCATCCCGGTGGATCACTTTCAATTGCAGAGATTTTAACTTATCTCTATTTTAAGGAAATGAAAGTTGACCCCGTTGCGCCTTTAAAAGATGACAGAGATAGATTTGTTCTTTCAAAGGGTCATGCAGCACCCGCTCTTTATTCAGTTATGGCTCAAAGAGGTTATTTTCCTGTTGAAGAGTTAAAAACACTTCGTAAAGTTGATTCTCGTCTTCAGGGTCATCCCAGTATGAACTATCTTCCAGGTATTGATATCAGCTCAGGTTCTCTCGGTCAGGGTATTTCTGCTGCTTGTGGTATGGCACTTGGTGCAAAACTTAAGGGTGATGCTTTCAGAGTTTATACAATTCTCGGCGACGGTGAAATTGAAGAGGGTCAGGTTTGGGAAGCAGCTATGTATGCAGCAGCAAAGAAGCTTGATAATCTTGTAGCTTTTGTTGATAACAACAATCTCCAGATTGATGGTTCTGTTGAAGACGTTAACTCACCTTACCCAATTCCCGAAAAATTTGATGCATTCGGTTGGAATGTAATTGAAATTGATGCGCACAATTTTGATGAAATTGAAAATGCTCTTGATAAAGCAAAGAGTTGTAAGGGTAAACCCACTGCAATTATAGCAAAGTCTGTAAAAGGTAAAGGCGTTTCCTTTATGGAAAATCAGGTTAATTGGCACGGTGCTGCACCTAATGCAGAACAGTATGAAACTGCAATGGCAGAGCTTAAAGCAGTTCTCGAAGATTTGGAGGGTTAAGTTATGGCAGATGTAATTAAAACCGCAACACGTGATGCATACGGAAAAGCTCTTGTAGAGCTTGGTGAAAAAAATCCTGATATACTTGTTCTTGATGCCGACCTTGCAGCAGCTACAAAAACAGGTGCATTCAAAAAAGCTTTTCCCGAAAGATTTTTTGATACGGGTATCGCAGAAGGAAATATGATGGGCGTTGCAGCAGGTCTTGCAACAACCGGTTATACAGTTTTCGCTTCTTCATTTGCTATGTTTTCTGCAGGAAGAGCTTTTGAGCAGGTAAGAAATACAATTGCTTACCCTCATCTCAATGTAAAAATCGGAGCAACTCACGCAGGTATTTCTGTAGGTGAGGATGGTGCAAGCCATCAGTGCTGTGAAGATATAGCTCTTATGCGCTCAATTCCCGGTATGGTAATCCTTAATCCTGCTGATGATATTGAAGCAAGAGCGGCAGTTCTTGCAGCAGCAGAGCATGATGGCCCTGTATATATGCGTTTCGGCAGACTTGCAGTGCCGAGAATTTTTGATGAAAATTATAAATTTGAAATTGGCAAGGCTGTAACACTTAAAGAGGGTAGCGATGTAACAATTATTGCAACCGGACTTATGGTTAACGAAGCTATTGAAGCATCAAAAACACTTGAAGCAGAAGGTATCTCTGTTGAGCTTATCAATATGCATACTATTAAGCCTCTTGATACTGAAGCAGTAATTAAAGCTGCAAAGAAAACAGGTTGTATCGTAACTGCTGAAGAGCATAATGTTATCGGCGGTCTTGGTGATGCAGTTTGTGATGCTGTTTGCAATGAGTATCCTGTTCCTGTTGTTAAACTTGGTGTAGAAGATACTTTTGGTAAATCCGGACCTGCAGTTGAGCTTCTTCATATTTTCGGACTTGATGCTGATAATATCGTTAAAAAGGCTAAACTCGCTATTTCTAAAAAATAATTCAACATTTTTTACTGTTTTAATGTTAATTTTAGTGTTTTTTTATTGAAAATATTAAAATAGTGTGTTATACTGTTATGAGAATTATATTAAGAATAGGCAGGAGATTGTATGGCTAATTGTCCTAAATGCGGTTATAAATTAAGAATGATTGATATTAAGGCTGAATGTCCTAAATGTGGTGTTAATCTTATGTATTATAACCATCAGGAAAGACTTGCGGAGGATGCTGATAAAGCTGAAGAAGAGCATATAAAGTTCCAGCCAAAGCTCGACAGAGTTAAGTTTGCTTTCGTTGGTACAAAACTTTCGATTGTTCGTCTGATATCGTTGTTTATTCCTATCGGTATGTTGTTTTTGCCTTTGGCGCATGTAACTGTTAATATGCCTTATAAAACTATTGATACTGATGTTTCCGTACTTAATGTTGTTATGGATGTTCTTATGGAAATGGATTTTGGTATTCTGTTTGATATGATTAGCGGTTCAGATTTAACGAGAGTAGCATTTATAACATATCTTCTTTCAATATTGTTCCTTCTTGTTGCAGCTGTATTTGCAATATTGAATATACCTTTTGATTCAGTTTCTTGTTCACCTAAAGGCTTTAAGCGCAATATTACGCTTTCATCCTGTGGAATTGCATTTACAGTTTTAAGTATCATTTCTTTCTTGGTTTTCAATAGCCAGCTTACATCAACATTTGGTGCAATGTATTCCGGTAATATCGGTTTTGGCTCATTCCTTGTTATTTTAGGTTTTGTTATTGTAATTGTTGTAAACATTCTTATTAAGAAACAAAACATTCCCGTAAAATATAAGGATCTCACCGAATATATCGAGAGAATGGAAAGAAGAAGAGCAGAAATTGCTGAAATGGAAGAAAAGGCAGCTCTTGCCAGAGCTCAGTTTCAAGCAGAAACTGCAAGTTCAAAATAAGATATAAAAAGATAAAAAGTAGTAGCAAGTTTAAATTTGCTACTACTTTATTTTTAAAAAAACATAATACCCGCAATGCCGGATGCGATAATAGTAACCTGCTCTTAGCAGGTGGGTGTCCTCTCTGTGTTTTCACGCTCCCTTCGTCCGAGTTAAACTCGGGAGGTCTGCAATCCGCCACAGAAGCCCGGACTCCCTTTTATTTGACATAGGGTTAGTATTAGTCGCATTTCTCGTACACCGCAGGTATACATATATTTTACTGGATTTTAAGGCGATTATTCTTCGTCAAACTCAAAATAATCAGCAAGGCGTTCTTCAAAAATTTCGCCAATTTCATTGAATAATGCCTCATCTTCAATTGGTTCAAGATATGTTTCGCCATCTTCATCTTCAACAACAGAGAGAATAATTAACTCACCGTCACCATCAAGAATTTCTTCAGCTTCAGTATAAATGGGGAGAAGAGCGATATATCTGCCATTATCTGTTTCTATTCTGTCAAGCTCTTCAAATGTGTGCTCAACGCCTTCTTCATCAACAACAGAAACAATGTTGTTACCAAAGTTTTCTTCATAATTATCTGTCATATTAATCACCGAAACCTTTCTGATTATAATTTAATTCTAATATTTTTTTAATGATAAGTCAATTGTAAATTATTCACAAATTGAAACTTCCCAAGAGAATTCCTTGTTTTCTCCGGGATTCAAGGACATAATCCCTCTTTTTTGAGAGAAATCAGGTTTCTTATCATAATTATCGTTGACACCCCACCAAGGTTCAAGGCAAACATAAGGAGCATTAGGCTTTGCCCAGATACCCAAGAAAGGTGAATCAAAATCAAAACTGATAACACGATTATGATTATTGCTTTTTATCTTTATGTTTTTAGATTTGAAATCGCTTAAAATAAGAGCATCCTCATTGAATAATTCGGGTGTCAATGTTATTTTGTTACCATCCATTTCAACCGGAAATTTTTCTTCAATTAAAATAGATTCGTGGTCAATTCTTTCTGTTGTAAGCTTGCTATCATCTGAAAACTCAAGATAATCTCCGATTTCGCAATTGAAAGCAGGATGCGCACCAAAAGAATAATACATTAATTCATTACTGTTATTTGTAACAGTATGAGTAACATTTAAACCTTTTTCAGTTAATTTAAAAATTACTTTAAGTTCAAAGTTGTATGGATATAATTTGACGGAATCTTCATCATCTGTCTGGATAAAAGTTAAAGAATCTTTTGTCTTTTCAAGTAGTTTAAACGGTTTTTTTCTTACTATTCCGTGTTTTGACATTGTATATTCTTTTCCGTTTAAGGTGTATTTATCATCAAGAAGTCTTCCGATTATGGGGAAAAGGATAGGGGATTGACCATACCAGATGCTTTCATCTCCACACCATATATATTCGATACCTGTTTTTTTAGATTTAAGAGAATTCAGCTCGGCACCCATTTCTTTTACAGCTAAAGTGAAATTCTCATTTTCTGCTTTGTATAACATAATAACACCTTCTATAATAAAGGCATCACACATATTTGTGCAATGCCTTTTTAGTTTATTTAATTATATAATAAGTGAAATAAACTGTCAATCTTATTAGTTGGTTTCTTTTGATTTTTTGCGAGTGAGAACGATATTAACTATAATACCAAGAATAAGTGCGCAGGCGATAGAGGTAAGAGTAACCTTACCGATAGCAAGAGCCATACCGCCGATACCGGCAATAAGAATTACAGATGCTGTGAAGAGGTTAGCATTGTCTTCAAGGTCAACCTTCTGAAGCATTTTAAGACCGCTGACTGCGATAAAGCCGTAAAGTGTGATGCAAACACCACCCATTACACAACCGGGAATAGAGTCAAGGAATGCAACAAATGGCGAAATGAAGGAGATAAGCAATGAGATAATCGCTGTGCAAGTAATAGTTGCAACGGAAGCATTTTTGGTAATTGCAACGCAACCAACGGATTCACCATAAGTTGTATTGGGGCAACCGCCGAAGAAAGCACCAACCATTGAGCCGACACCATCACCGAGAAGTGTTCTTGAAAGACCCGGTTCATTAAGAAGATCTCTTTCGATAATTGTTGAAAGATTTTTGTGGTCTGCAATATGTTCTGCAAAAACAACAAAAGCAACAGGAATATAAGCAACTGCAACTGTTGCAATATAAGAAGGATCAATCTCGTTGATTGCTTTGATACCGGTAAGGAAAGTGAATTGGGGTACCTGAACGAAAGTATTAATTGTAAAACCATCTGCAACAAGAGCCTGGAAAGGAGCAAGATCAAGAGCGATAAGAGCATCATTACCTGTTGCAATACCAATAGCTGTGAAAATACCTGCAACAACATAACCTGCTAATATACCAATTATGAATGGAATAAGTTTTGCCATTTTCTTACCGTATGTTGAGCAGATAACAACAACAAACAATGTAACTAATGCACAAATAAGAGATACCCAGATGTTTGTTGTCATAATGAATGAACCGTTACTATCTTGAGGACCATAGCTGAAAACATCTTTGATAGCTGCACCTGCAAGAGAAAGACCGATAATTGCAACTGTAGGTCCGATAACAACAGGAGGCATTAATTTGTTAATCCAGTTAACACCGGCTACTTTAATAACAATAGCAATAACTACATAAACCAGTCCTGCAAAAATAGCACCAAGAACAATTCCAAGGAAGCCCATAGCAGCACTTGAAGCACCTGCAAAAGCTGCAAACATTGAGCCGATAAAAGCAAATGAAGAACCAAGGAATACAGGGCTTTTAAACTTTGTGAACAACTGATAAACAATTGTACCAACACCCGCACCAAAAAGTGCAGCAGATGCTGTCATACCATTACCCACAATTGCCGGAACAGCAATTGTTGCAGCCATAATAGCAAGTAATTGCTGGAATGCAAAAACGATAAGTTGTCCGAATTTTGGTTTGTCTTCAACATTGTAAATAAGTTTCATATTTACCCCCACTTTTTATTTTTTTATTACAGCCTTTCGGCAAATAATCAATATTGTTTTGATGATTATAACTGATAGAGGTTAACACAACTACATCCATCGTATTCAGGAACCTGAACAGAAATTAACTCAGAGGTTGATGTAGGAACATTTTTACCAACGTAATCTGCTCTGAACGGAAGCTCTCTGTGACCTCTGTCAACAAGAATTGCTAACTGTATACTTGATGGTCTTCCTATGCTGAAAACTGCTTCAATTGCAGCTCTTACTGTTCTGCCGGTAAAAAGAACATCATCTACAAGAATAATATCTTTACCTGTCACATCAAAAACAGAATAAAGAGGGGAAGCCTCAGGTAGTTCCTGAACTTCGGTTAAATCGTCACGATAATGCTTGATATCAAGCTCACCGACAAATATGTTTTTGCCCTCAATTCTGTCGATATTTTCAGCAATTATTTTAGCTAAAGGCACACCACGACTTTTAATTCCGATAAGAGCAATGTTATCAGTACCTTTGTTTTTTTCAATTATTTCGTGGGCTATTCTTGTTAATGAACGTTTAATAGCCGCTTCATCCATTATTTCAGCTTTAAATTCCATAGAATACCTCAAAAAAAGACCTTGCCGCAAGGTGCGACAAGGTGCTGTGCTTTCTGAAAACCTTATAGACCTCTCGGATCAACTTAAAAGTTTATTTAAGTTAATTTTAATACTTATAAGGTTATTTGTAAAGTGACCAAATGTGAAAAATGTCGAATAAAAATTTGGTAATTATAACATATATTATAGCATATAAACCCCGGATTCCAATTCAACGATTTCTCTGTCATTGGTTTTAATATATCTGTATACGGGTTCATCAAAGGTTTTATAATCTGCAACAGTAAAATCCTTTAAATTAACGGTTCTGATTTTGCAGGATTGATAGTTGCAAATATATAATTTGTTCTCGTAAACGCTCAACGAAACAGGATTCAAAAAAGCAGTTGAAGAATCACCGCCGATTCTCAAAACAATTTTTTCTGTTGTAGGGGAGTATCTGATTATGCAGTTATTCTCCGGCACAACGCACCAAAGATATTTTCCTTCAGAAACAACACCGCTTATAGGGCAACCTTTGTACTGCAAATCACCGGTCCAATAAAGCTCGCCTTTATCGTTGAATAACCCGATTTCACCGCTGGTATAAGCAATTGCAACATGTTTGTTTGGCAAAATAGCCGTATCGCAATATATAAAGTCACTTAATTGAGAGGAAATTGTTTCAAATTTTTCACCAAATTTATTAAGAAGGTATGCGCCTCTTGTGCTTGCAGTCGGTCTTTCCAATTTTACATCATAAGTAAAAAATGAAATTTTGGTTTTACCGCTTTTTAAAGTATCTTTTCTTGCTACGATAATGCCCTTGGAAAAAGGTATGATATCTGCAATATCTATGTCCATTATCTTTTTCATAGTTATTCCTCGCAAGAATTAGAGATTTCCTGTACCTGATAACATAAGGTCATAAGAGAATCGCCTAAATGAACATTTTCAACAGCGATATTTTCGTATCTGTGAACAAGATCGTACTGTGTAAAGTTCCAAAAACCTTTAATTCCTAATGCAACAAGCTTATCTGCATTTTCTGCGGCATATTCAGCCGGTATGCAAAGAATTGCAACAACAGGCTTCTCCTTTAAACAAAATTCTTCAAGGTCATCGGAGCTCATAACAATTTTTCCGCCGACCTTTGTGTTAATTACCGCAGGATTGTTATCAAATATTCCTACTAATTCAAAACCACGGTTACCAAAATGAATATGTGTTGCAATAGCGTGTCCGAGATTTCCTGCACCGATTAAAATAGCTTTAGTTTTGTTGTTTAAGCCTAAAATAGTACCAATCTCGTTATATAACTGTTCAATATTGTAACCATAGCCCTGTTGACCAAATCCACCAAAGCAATTAAGGTCCTGTCTGATTTGTGAAGCGGTAAGCCCCATTCTAGTTGAAAGTTCCTTTGAGGAAATTCTGACAATACCTAAATTTTTCAACTCTTCGAGATATCTGTGGTAGCGTGGAAGACGCTTTATAACAGGTATTGAAACCTGATGGTTATTATCTTTCATAATTAAAATTCCTTTAAAGTGTTTTTAATGTTTCCATAACATAGTTACCGAATTCCTCACAGGTGCAACCGGTATCACGTCCTGTTACTGTCATTTTCTTTTCGGTAATCATACAAATATCAAGTGCTTTTTCAAGCTTGTCTGCTTCTTGCTGATAACCGATGTGTGAAAGAAGAAGAACTGATGCACGAAGCATTGAACAGGGATCAGCATACTGACCGCGACCTTCTTTAACCATACGAGGAGCAGAACCGTGAATAGCCTCAAACATAGCATACTGTTTACCAATGTTTGCGCTACCGGCAGTACCGACACCACCCTGGAATTCAGCTGCTTCGTCAGTAATGATATCACCGTAGAGATTGGGGAGAACGAAAACCTTGAAATCAGTTCTGCGTTTTTTATCAACAAGCTTAGCTGTAGTAATATCAACATACCATTCATCAGTGATAATTTCAGGATAATCTTTTGCAATCTCTTTGCAAAGATTAAGGAATTTACCATCAGTAGTTTTGATTATATTTGCCTTTGTAATAATGGAAACTCTTTCTTTTTTATTGTTTCTTGCGTATTCATAAGCAAGCTTTGCAATACGCTCAGTACCTTCTGTTGTTGTAACAACGAAGTCAAATGCCAACTCGCCATCAACATCAACGCCCTTTGAACCAACTGCGTAAGCACCTTCAGTGTTTTCACGGAAGAATGTCCAGTCGATGTTTTCTTCAGGGATTTTTACAGGACGGATATTTGCAAAAAGATCAAGAGCTTTTCTCATTGCAACATTTGCGCTTTCTATATTAGGGTAACCGTCGCCTTTTTGAGGAGTTGTTGTTGGTCCCTTAAGGATAACGTCACAAGCTTTAAGCTCTTCCATAACATCGTCAGGAATTGCTTTCATTACTTTTGCGCGATTTTCGATTGTAAGACCATCGATGTATTTGAAAACAATCTTTCCGCTTTCAACATCGTCCTTAAGAATAAATTTAAGAACTTCTGCAGACTCCTTAGTGATAATCGGACCAATACCGTCACCACCGCATACACCGATAGTTATTTTGTCAAGAGATTTGAAATCTTTAAAATCTTTTGTTAATTTAATTTTCTGGTTTCTTTCATCCTGCTCGATAAGAAGCTGTTTGAATTTAGCGAGAGCGTTTTCAATCTGTACTTCGTTCATTATTTATTTTCCTCCTTGGTATAGTCGAGTAAGCCACCTGCGCAAAGAATATCGATCTGTCTTTCAGAAACATCGCAAATAAGCTTATAGTCTTCGTTTTTAGTTGTGTTTTTAAGTGTAATTTCTTTACCTGCCTTAAGTTCTGCTTTAATTTCAGGAAGAACGAGCTCATCACCAACAGAAATCTTGTCATAATCATCTGAATTAACAAAATTAAGGGGAAGAATACTTGCATTAACAAGGTTAGCTTTATGAATACGAGCAAATGATTTTGTGATTACTGCTTTAACACCAAGATAAAGGGGAACAAGAGCAGCATGTTCTCTTGATGAACCCTGACCATAGTTGTTGCCACCGATAATAATTCCTGAGCCCGCTTCTTTACAATGCTCGGCAAAGTTCTCGTCACACTGACGGAAACAGAATTGTGAAAGATAAGGAATATTAGAACGATAAGGGAGAATCTTTGCACCTGCCGGCATAATGTGGTCTGTTGTGATATTGTCTTCAACCTTGAGAACTGCTTTAGCAGAAATAGAGTCTGCAAGAGTAGTTGTTTTTGGGAAGGGCTTGATATTAGGACCATAGTAAACTTCAACTGAAGCTGCTTCTTCTTTCGTTTGGGCAGGCATTTCAATCATATTGTCATTAATAATGAATGATTTGGGAAGTGTAACAGAAATATCATCTGTCAAAGTTGTGGGATCTGTTAAAACACCTGTTATTGCAGATGCTGCAGCAGTTTCAGGGCTTACGAGGTAAACCTTACCGTCAGCAGTACCGCTTCTGCCTTCAAAGTTTCTGTTAAAAGTACGCAGAGAAACACCGGAGGAACACGGAGATTGACCCATGCCGATGCAAGGACCGCAAGCACTTTCAAGAATACGAGCACCTGCATCAATCATATCTGCAAGAGCACCATTAAGAGCAAGCATATTAAGAACCTGCTTTGAACCGGGGGCAATACCAAGAGAAACAGAGGGATGAACCTTTTTACCCTTGAGAATTTTTGCAACCTTCATCATATCAAGCAAAGAAGAGTTTGTGCATGAACCAATAAGAACCTGGTCAACCTTGATACCGCCGATTTCTTCAACTGACTTAACGTTGTCAGGCATATGAGGCATAGCAGCAAGGGGTTTAAGAGAAGAAAGGTCAATATCAATAACTCTTGCATACTCTGCATCTTCATCAGGAAGAAGTTCAACCCAATCCTGCTCTCTGCTTTGAGCTTTCATAAATTCATAAGTAATTTCATCAGAGGGGAAGATTGATGTTGTAGCACCTAATTCAGCCCCCATATTTGTAATCGTAGCTCTCTCAGGTACAGAAAGTGTTTTCACGCCTTCGCCACCATATTCAACAACCTTACCAACGCCACCTTTAACGCTGAGAATTCTTAAAACCTCAAGAATAATATCTTTGGCTGCAACATAGGGGGAGAGCTTACCTGTAAGATTTACCTTAATCACTTCGGGAACGGTTATGTAATATGCACCGCCACCCATAGCGACTGCTACATCGAGACCGCCTGCACCCATAGCAAGCATACCGAGACCGCCTCCTGTAGGAGTATGACTGTCAGAACCAATGAGAGTTTTGCCGGGAATACCGAATCTTTCAAGATGAACCTGATGACAAATACCATTGCCTGGGCGTGAAAAACGAACACCGCGTTTTTTACAAACACTTTGAATGAATTTGTGGTCGTCAGCATTTTCAAAACCTGTCTGCAAAGTATTATGATCAATATATGCAACAGAAAGTTCTGTTTTAACTCTGTCTATATCCATTGCTTCAAGCTCAAGATAAGCCATTGTACCTGTAGCATCCTGAGTGAGTGTCTGGTCAATTCTGATACCAACTTCATTGCCGGGAGCATATTCGCCGTCAACAAGATGGTTTTTAATGATTTTTTCACATAAAGTGAGACCCATAATCTAAACCTCCAAATAACTTGTTTAAATTTTTAACAAACTTATTCTAATATCTTTTCAAGTCCTTGTCAATAAATTAACAGAAATATTAATGAATATATACTATAAATATATTTAGACAAATCTTGCACTTTTTTGTTTATTGTGCTATTATTAATAAGTTGTAGTGGGTTTTTAAATTTTCAGGTTATACTAACATTTGGTGATATAATTTATGTATAACGAACTTTATAAATATTTTGCATTTACAACATCCGATCCGAATGAGGAAACTAACGATTTATGCGAACCTGAAGCAGTTGCTGAAAATGTTGATGACGAAAATGATGGTAGCGTGACTATTTGCCGAAACGGAAAGTATATTCACTGCCTGGCTATTATCGGACAAATCGAAGGACATTATAATCTGCCGCAGAATACCAAGGTCACAAAATATGAACACATTATTCCGCGTCTTGTGGCAGTTGAGGAGAATGATGATGTTTCCGGCTTGCTTCTTATATTGAATACCGTAGGAGGAGATATTGAAGCGGGACTTGCTATCTCCGAACTTGTTGCAAGTATGAGTAAACCTACTGTTTCGCTTGTTCTGGGTGGAAGTCATTCTATCGGAATACCGTTAGCAGTAAGCACCAAGCATTCTTTTATTGTGCCGACTGCTTCAATGACCGTACACCCTGTAAGAATGAACGGACTTATTATTGGTGTGCCGCAATCACTTTTATATTTAAAGAAAATGGAAGAACGTGTTATTGAATTCGTAACCCGAAATTCTGAAATTAACGAAAAACGTTTTAAAGAGCTTATGCTGAACAACGAACAGCTTGTTACCGACTTTGGTACTGTTTTAAGCGGTAAAGAAGCTGTTTCCGAAGGTTTGATTAATGAAATCGGCGGGCTCTCTGATGCTCTTGCATATATTGATAAGTTGTGCAATTAATGGAGGTACTATGGAAATTCTAAAGGCTTTGCTTCTGGGCATTGTTCAGGGAATAACTGAATTTTTACCAATTTCAAGCAGTGGACATTTATCTGTTTTCAGACAATTATTTAATATTGAAACCAATAATGCAGGATTATTTTCTGCAATGCTACATATCGGCACATTAGTTGCAATTCTTTTAATGTTTTACAAGCCTATATATGAGCTTTTCGAGGAATTTATTTTATGCATTAGAGACATTTTTAAGGGCGAATTCACATTTAATTTAAATAAAATGTCTGCAACAAGAAGAATGTTTTTTATGTTTGTAATATCATGTTTTCCACTTTTGCTTTTGCTGATCCCTACCGGGAAAGACAGTAATGTAATGGATTCTGTTTCTGTTTTTTCAAGTGATGAAAGTCTTGTTGCTGAAGGTATTTGTTTTATGGTAACAGGTTTTTTACTTATTCTCGGTACAACTTTAAATGGTAGCTACAAAACGAAGAAAATTATAACACCTGTAACCGCATTATTAATTGGCGTAGCTCAGTTGTTTGCAGCTTGTTTTCCCGGTATATCTCGCTCAGGTTCAACGATTTCTGCAGGTCTTTGTTGCGGTGTTCCGAAAAAGAGTGTGATAAGATATTCATTTATATTAAGCGTTCCTGCAGTTCTTGCAAGTGGACTTGTGGAGTTTAAAGATGCTATGGAGGCAGATGTTATAATACCTGTTTCATCACTTGTTGTAGGTGTTATTACTTCTGCAATAGTTGGTGTTTTTGCTATTAAGCTTTTGCAGTTTTTAATGAAAAAGGATTTGTTTAAATATTTTGGCTTTTACTGCCTTGCGCTTGGTTTTATAACTACCATTATCAGTGCAATACAGAAATTTTAAGGAGGGGTTATTGTGGCACAAACTAAAAAAACAAATTCATCCGGTAAGAAAAAAACAAATACAAACACAAAAAAGACCGGTGCTAAATCTGCTGCTAAAAACTCACTTTTTAACAGTCAACATAAGCAGATTGCTTCTCTTATAGGTTGCTTTTTTGCTTTGTTTATGGGTGCTGTTGTCTTTATAGATGCCGGAAGCCTTTGGGGGATGCTTCGCAACCTCTTTTTCGGCTTATTTGGTTTAACAGCTTTTGTTTTTCCTTTTTTCATTTTCTTTATTTCTGTTGTTTCTGCCATCGGAAAAGATTCGAGAAAATATAAGCAAAAGGTTGCTGAAAGCTTCGTTATCTTTGTTTTGCTTGTTTCCTTTTTGCATATAGTAAACTGTGAGCCGGAGTTTACATATGGTGAGCAGATTTCAAAAGCTTATAACATTTTTAAAGATTATGATGGCTCAGGGATGCACTATGGTTATGGTGTGTTCGGTGCCTTGTTCGGCGGCTTGTCGCTTTTGATGACTGCGGGAAATAAGCTTGCTGCAGGAGTTGTAGTTATACTCATTCTGTTAGCATTGCTTATGCTCTTTACAGGAACAACCGTTTTAAAGCTTATATCTTCTTTGAAAAAACCTGCGGAGGTTGCTGCAGAATATGCGGAAGAAAAAATCGAAGGCTTTAAAGAAACCTATGAGACTGTAAGTGAGGATATTCACGAAAGACGAGCTCGTAATGCAGCAAAACGAAGACAAGAAAGCCGCCATCAGATAGAACTTGATGTTCCTGTTGATGATGTTATTCCGCAGGACAAAGGCGTTGAACCTATTCTTGACAACGAACCGATTGTGCCTTTCGAGGAAGCTCTTGAGCTTTTAGGTGAGTTCGATGATGCTGCTCCACCTGTTGATGTACCTTCTCTTGACGAGATTTTCAGTAAAAATAATAATGAAATATCTTTTGAAGATGATGCAGAAGACACACATCAGGAAACAGAGGTAGTGGCTGTAATTGAACCAATTGAAACGGAAGTTGATGATATTTCGGACTTCGATGATACTGCAGAAGAGGCTGTAGACGTTGTTCCGGAAGTTGAGTATGAGTTACCGCCGCTTGATTGCTTAGACAAACCCAAGGCTAACAGTAATTCAGGAAGCGTAGAGGATCTTCGTCAAAGAGGGGAGACAATTGTAAAAACACTCAAAAGCTTCGGTGTTGGTACCAGAATTGTTGATATATGTCAAAGTCCATCTGTTACCCGTTTTGAACTTCAACCCGATCCGGGTGTGAAAATCAGTAAAATTACTGCTCTTGCTGACGATATTGCGATGAATCTTGCGGCGTACGGTGTCAGAATTGAAGCGCCAATACCAAATAAGAATGCAGTCGGTATCGAGGTTCCCAATGCAGAGAAAGCAATGGTTACTCTGCGAGAAATTCTTGAAAGCCCATCTTTCCAAAATTCAAAATCCAAGCTTAATGTGGCTTTGGGTAGAGATATACAGGGCGAAGCAACTTGTGCAGATCTCGCAAAAATGCCTCACTTGCTTGTTGCGGGTACAACCGGTTCAGGTAAATCAGTATGTCTTAACACAATGATTATGAGTTTGCTTTATAATGCAAAGCCGGATGAAGTAAAGCTTATAATGATTGACCCGAAAAAAGTTGAATTCACTGTCTATCGTTCAATTCCGCACCTTCTTGTTCCTGTAGTTGCTGACCCGAGAAAAGCTGCAGGTGCACTTTCCTGGGCAGTTGCTGAGATGGACAAGCGTTATGCATTGTTTGCAGATAATGGTGTAAGAAATCTACAAGGGTATAACAACTATGCACTTGCAGAGGGTCTCCCCAAAATGCCTCAGATAGTCATTATTATTGATGAGTTATCCGATTTGATGATGGCAGCTTCTAACGAAGTTGAAGATTCAATTTGCCGATTGGCTCAGAAAGCGCGTGCAGCAGGTATGCATCTTATTGTTGCAACTCAAAGACCCTCTGTTGATGTTATTACCGGACTTATAAAGGCTAATATTCCCAGCCGTATTGCTTTTGCCGTTAAATCTCAGATAGACTCTCGCACGATTATTGATACTCAAGGTGCAGAAAAACTTCTGGGAAATGGTGATATGCTTTATTGTCCTGTTGGTCTGTCAAAGCCTGTCCGTGTTCAGGGCTCTTATGTTTCTGATGATGAAATCGAACGCGTTATTGATTTTGTAAAAGCACAGGGTGAGGTGAAATATGACGATAGTGTAATAAAAGAAATTGAGCTTAAAGCCGCTCAGGATGGCAAGAAGAAATCTTCATCTGTTGTTGATACAGATAATTTAGGTGCCGGTGGCGACTATGATGACGAAATGTTTCCGAAAGCAGTTGAGGTTGTTGTTGAAGCGGGTATGGCTTCTACAACCCTTCTTCAGCGTAAACTGAAACTTGGTTATGCAAGAGCTGCGCGTATTGTTGATGAGTTATCAGAAAAAGGAATTATAGGGCCTTTCGAAGGCAGTAAACCTCGTAAAGTTCTCATAACTAAGGAGCAGTGGTATCAGATGCAGGCTAACTCTTCAATTTCAGTACCAAAACAGCTTTCAGTTGATGATATTGAAAATGTGTCAGAACCTCATGAGGAAATAAAGTTTTCTGATGAACCTAATTACTTTGGCTCTGCGGTAAACAATACTAATTATAATGTTGAGGAAGAATAATGGATATTTTTGTTGAGTATCTTGACGGCGATTATGCGGTTTGTCGCTTACCGGATAAAGCAGGTAATCTGATTCGTGTTCCCCTTAAAGAATTGCCTGAAGGAACTGCACCGTTAAAAGTTATTTCAATGAGAGATAACGGCAGTTTTGTTTTAAATAACTATGCTATTGAAACACGAATGAAAAAAATTACCCGGTATATGCGATATAAAAAATATTGCTTTAATTTAAATCGTTGATATAGAGAATTTTTTCAGTAAAATTAATAAAAAAGTATTGCTTTTTTTGTAAAAAGGTGATATACTTTCTCAGTCAAAAAACTCACGCAGGGTAGATTGTGTTTGCCATGTGCACCAAATGGTGTGGTGAATACGAGTCGAAACCTTACGGCGGTTTAACAAAAAAGGAGGACAAAATTATGTCAGTCGTTTCAATGAAACAATTACTCGAAGCAGGTGTTCACTTCGGACACCAGACAAGAAGATGGAACCCCAAAATGGCTCAGTACATCTTTACTGAAAGAAATGGTATTTATATCATTGACCTTCAGAAAACTGTAAAGAAGCTTGAAGAGGCTTACACCTTCATCAACCAGATCGCTCAGGAGGGCGGCGAAGTACTTTTCGTAGGTACAAAGAAACAGGCTCAGGATTCCATTAAGGAAGAAGCAGAACGTTGCGGTATGTCATTCGTTAACGCTCGTTGGCTTGGTGGTATGCTTACAAACTTCAACACAATCCAGAAGAGAATTAAAAGACTTGCTCAGCTTAACGCTATGGAAGCTGACGGTACTTTTGAACTTCTTCCCAAGAAAGAAGTTATTAAGCTCAATCTGGAAAGAGAAAAACTTGAAAAATTCATGGGTGGCATTACAGAAATGAAGAAAATGCCCGCAGCAATGTTTATTGTTGACCCCAGAAAAGAAAGAATCGCAGTTCTCGAAGCAAAGAAACTCGGTATTCCGATTGTTGCTATCGTTGATACAAACTGTGATCCCGATGAAATCGATTATGTAATTCCCGGTAACGATGATGCTATCCGCGCAGTTAAGCTTATTGCAGGCGCAATGGCAGATGCTATCATTGCAGGTCGTCAGGGCGAGCAGACTGTTGCAGCAGAAGAAGTAGCTGAAGAAGCTGTTGAAGCTGCTGAATAAGTAGTTAATTTAAATAGGCGGAAGGTAATTCCGCCTTAACAACTTTATAAAGGAGGAAACACCTATGGCATTTACAGCTTTAGATGTTAAAAACTTAAGAGAAAAAACCGGCGTTGGTATGATGGAGTGCAAAAAAGCACTTACAGAAGCTGACGGTGATATGGATAGAGCATTTGAAATTCTTCGTGAAAGAGGTCTTGCTGCTTCTGAGAAGAAGGCAAGCAGAATTGCTGCTGAAGGTGCTATTATCGCTTACACTGACGAGGATGCAAAGGTTACAGTTCTTCTTGAAATCAACTCTGAAACAGACTTTGTTGGTAAGAACGAGAAGTTCCAGGAATTTGGTCTCAATGTTGCTAAAACAATTGCAGCTAACAAACCTGCTTCAGTTGAAGCTCTTGCAGCTCTTGCACTTGTAGGTTCTGACAGAACTGTTACAGAAAATCTTAACGATCTTATCCTAGTTATCGGTGAAAACCTCAAGATTCGTCGTTTCGAAATCATTGAAGGTGATGTTGTAACATACATCCATGCAGGTGGTGCAGTTGGTGTTGCTGTTAAGTTCGAAACAAATCTCAGCGACAAAGCTGAATTCACAGCAATGGGTAAAAATATTGCTATGCAGGTAGCTGCAATGCGTCCTGAATACCTTGGTAAAGAATGCATTTCTGAAGATGAACTCGCAAAAATGAAATCTATCACAATTGATAGCTCTCTTAACAAACCCGAGTCACTTCCCAAGCCCATCCTTAAGGATCTTTTCGATAAAGCTATTGCCGGAAACCTTTTCGGCGCTGAAGATGTTGCTGCTTATGAAGAGAATCAGAAGAGTCCTTATCTTTTCAACTTCCTTTCCAAAGAAGCAGTTGCTACTCTTGCACAGCTTGCAATTGCAGGTAAAGATGAATACATCAACAATAAAATCTTTGCAGGTGCAGTTGATGGTCGTATTAAGAAACAGATTAAAGAAATCTGCCTTCTTGAACAGGCATTTGTTCGTTCTGACCTTTTTGATGGTACTGTTGCAGGTTATGTAGCTGATGTTGCTAAGAAAAATGGAGCAGATATTAAGGTTGCAAGCTTTGTTCGTCTTGAAAAGGGCGAAGGTCTTGAAAAAAGAGAAGACAATTTTGCTGACGAAGTTGCCAGCATGATGAAATAAGATTTCAATTGAGGGCGGCTTTCAGTGAAAGTCGCTCCATACTTTTTTGTGTATAACATGCCAAATTTGGTAAACTATATGAAGTGGTGAGATTATTATGGAAAGAAAAGTCGGTACTGTATCAAGAGGTATTCGTTGTCCTATTATCCGTGAAGGTGATAACCTTGTTGATATTGCAGTAAACAGCGTTATTGAAGCTGCTGAGAGCGAAGGATTTGAACTTCGAGACAGAGATGTTGTCGCTCTTACTGAATCAATCGTTGCAAGAGCTCAGGGTAACTATGCCACAGTCCAGAATATTGCTGATGATGTCAGAGTGAAGCTTGGCGGAGAAACAATTGGTGTTATTTTCCCCATTCTTTCAAGAAACCGTTTTGCAATCTGCCTTAAGGGAATTGCAATGGGCGCAAAGAAAGTTGTTCTTATGCTCAGCTATCCCAGTGATGAGGTTGGTAACTCCCTTTTAACTTATGACCAGCTTGATGATGCAGGAATCAATCCTTATTCAGATGTACTTTCTCTTGAAAGATACAGAGAACTCTTCGGTGAAAATAAGCATGAGTTTACAGGCGTTGACTACGTTGCTTATTATTCCGATATCATCAAAGAGGCAGGGGCAGAGGTTGAAATTGTTTTTGCAAATCAGGCTAAGACAATTCTTGATTATACAGACTGCGTTCTTACTTGTGATATTCACACCCGTGCAAGAACTAAAAGAATCCTCAAAGCAGCAGGCGCAAAGGTTGTTTGCGGTCTTGACGATATTCTTACTTCATCCGTTAATGGCGGTGGCTGTAACGAAGCTTATGGTCTTTTAGGTTCAAATAAATCAACAGAAGATACAATCAAATTGTTCCCCAGAGAATGTAACGACCTTGTAAAAGATATCCAGGCTGAGTTCCTTAACAGAACAGGTAAACATATTGAAGTTATGGTTTATGGCGATGGCGCATTCAAAGATCCTCAGGGAAAAATCTGGGAGCTTGCAGACCCGGTTGTTTCTCCTGCACATACTGACGGACTTATCGGTACTCCTAATGAGCTTAAGCTTAAATACCTTGCAGATAATGATTTCAAAGGTCTTTCAGGTGCAGAGCTTAAAGAGGCTATTTCTAACAGTATCAAAGCTAAATCAAGTAACCTTGTTGGTAATATGGCTTCTCAGGGTACAACACCTCGTCAGCTTACTGACCTTATCGGTTCACTTTGTGACCTTACAAGTGGTTCAGGTGATAAAGGTACACCCATTATCCTTGTTCAAGGCTATTTTGACAACTATACAGACTGATTTCAAGGAGGTTTAACTGTTATGGAAATTATTAAAAGACCCGACGATATGCAAAGAATTACAACAGTTGAACTTGCAGAGGCTTTTATTGCTGAACAAGTTGACGAAATCCGCAAACAGGTAGGAGACAAGAAAGTTCTTCTCGCTCTTTCAGGTGGTGTTGATTCATCCGTTGTTGCTGCTCTTCTTATTAAAGCTATTGGTAAACAGCTTGTATGCGTTCATGTTAACCATGGACTTATGAGAAAAGGCGAGAGCGAACAGGTTATTGACGTTTTTGGCAAAGAACTTGATGCAAACCTTATTTATGTTGATGCAACAGACCGTTTCCTTAATAAGCTTGCAGATGTTGCTGACCCTGAAACAAAGCGTAAAATTATCGGTAAAGAATTTATCGAGGTTTTCGCTGATGAAGCAAGAAAGCTTGATGGTGTTGAATTTTTAGCTCAGGGTACAATTTACCCCGATATTCTTGAAAGCAATAAGCAGGCAGAAGGCAAAAAAGCTGTTAAGGCTCACCACAATGTTGGTGGACTTCCTGAAGACCTTCAGTTCTCGCTTGTTGAGCCTGTAAAGTTACTCTTTAAAGATGAAGTCAGAGTAGTTGGTGAAGCCCTTGGTCTTCCTCATGCAATGGTTTATCGTCAGCCATTCCCCGGACCCGGTCTTGGTGTTCGTTGCCTCGGCGCTATCACTCGCGACAGACTTCATGCATTAAGAGAAGCTGATGCAATTCTCCGTGAAGAATTTGATATTAACGGTCTTGCAGAAAAAGTTTGGCAATACTTTATTGCTATTCCTGATATCAAGAGCGTTGGTGTTAAAGATGAAGCTCGTTATGAAGGTTGGCCTGCAATCATCCGCGCTGTTAACACAACTGACGCTATGAGCGCAACAATTGAAGAAATTCCTTATGCTCTTCTTCATCATATAACAAACAGAATCACTCGTGAGGTTGAAGGTGTAAATCGTGTTCTTTATGATCTTACACCGAAGCCTATCGGCACAATCGAGTGGGAATAATTGATTATATTCTTGCAAAACTCATTTATTCTCCAAAGGGCAATTTCGTTTATCCTTTCCGGAATTAAATAAACAAAGATTTAGACACTGTACATCATCAGATGTGCAGTGTCTTTTTTCTTTGTGTTTCTGGT
This sequence comes from Acutalibacteraceae bacterium, assembly GCA_045604605.1. Classification (GTDB taxonomy): domain Bacteria; phylum Bacillota; class Clostridia; order Oscillospirales; family Acutalibacteraceae; genus DTU089. The sequence continues at coordinate 121,725 of JAZUOL010000041.1, forward strand.
AAAACTCAGCACATCAACTTTCAATTTCAGGTAATTCGAATGGTGCGAAGGCATTTCAGTTTCCGGCAATCAAAAAGGCGGTCAGAGCCTTGAAAAATAAAGAGAAATGAAACTTCTTCTCTTCTATTTTCGCATTCTTTTTTCTCTCTTTTTACCGGTATTTTGATGTTGTTTCAGCTCACTTTTCCAGAACTATGAGGTTAGTTGGCTTAGTGTTACCGGTAAAGCAAAATCGAAGTATCAAGTTCAATTTTTCGGAAATCGCAGGAAGGTGAACAGGATGAAGAATTTTGCCTCGGAGAGAATAAATGAAAAAATCAATGATAGATTATATTCTTGCAAAACTCATTTATTCTCCAAAGGGTAATTTCGTTTATCCTTTCCGGAATTAAATAAACAAAGATTTAGACACTGTACATCATCGGATGTGCAGTGTCTTTTTTCTTTGTGTTTCTGGTAAAACTCAGCACATCAAACTTACATTCCGGTAATTAAAATGCGTTATCCTCATTTTTATTGCCGGTAATCAAAAAGGCGGTCAGAGCCTTGAAAAATAAAGAAAAATGAAACTTCTTCTCTTTTATTTTCACATTCTTTTTTATCTCTTTTTACCGGTATTTTGATGTTCTTTCAGCTCACTTTTCCAGAACTTTGAGGTTGCTTGGCAAAGTGTTACCGGTAACAGAATATCGAAGTATCAAGTTCAATTTTCCGGAAATCGCAGGAAGGTGAACAGGATGAAGAATTTTGCCTTGGAGAGAATAAATGAAAAAATCAATGATAGATTAAATAAAAAGTCTTTCGCGGTTTTTGTTGCGAAAGGCTTTTGGTTTGTGTTAATATAAAGAAAAAACTCGAGGTATTATATGGAAAATGTAACTTTTAATGAATTTAATAATTTAGAATTCAAATTATATGAGAATAATCCTATAATTAAAAATCCGCTTAATAGTTTTGTTGTTGCTGATCCTAGTGTGATTACACCCGATATTTCTCATGATGGATTGTGGCATTTATTTTGCCACACGTTCTTTGGCGTTTATATGTACGATAGTGATGATGGCATTAATTTCAATAAAAAGGCTAAGATTGCAAAAAATGCAATGCGACCAAATATAAATTATATTGATGGTACATATTTTTTATTTTACGAAAAAACTAAGACACCCATCGAAAATGCTCTTGCTGTTTTCGGTGGCAAATGGAAATCTGAAGTTTATTGCACAGAATCCGTTGATTTAAAAACCTGGTCAGAGCCCTACTTAGTTTTAGGTAACACTAGAGATTATGAGGTTGACGAAAATGGTCAGGCACTTTCTAATCCATTTTTAATGAATATAAATGGTAAAAACAGACTTTATTATTCATGCGGTCAGACATTTATTAAAGACTGTGGATTCTGTGAGCCAAGATATATTTCTTTTGCTGAAAGCGATAATATCACAAATGGCTATATTGCAAGAACTGAACCAATAATAAAACCCGATAAAGAAACAGAATATCTGAATCTTTGCTCGGGCTGCTTAAAGGTTTATAAATTAAAGGATTGCTATATTGGTCTCCAAAACGGATTATTTGAAAAAGAAGGTAAAAGCCATTCAGCTATTGTGCTTTTAAAAAGCGATGATGGTATTGAGTTTGAGTTTGTCAAGTACTTTTTAGTTCCACAGAAATGCAGTAACAGTAATTGGATGGCGCAATATGTTTACGCTTGTTGTTTAACGCTTTACGATAACAAATTCAGACTTTATTTTAATGCAAGAAATGTTTCCAACAATTTGCTTGGGCGTGAGAGCATAGGCGTTTTTGAAAGCGTGGTTAAATAATATGATATATGAATTAAAAAACTGCAGAGACGGTTCTCCTGCAACATATAAAACAACTGTTGAAATAAGTGAGGAAGATGGTATTTTAACCTTTAAATTTTGTGCTGAAAATACCAGGTTTTACTGTCCGCACCACAACTATAACGATATTCATTCTGAGGGTGATGCTTGCGAGGTCCTAATTGGCTCTGACCCTGACAGAAGATTCTATTACGAAATAGAAATCAGTCCTGAAAACAAGTTGATGTGCGCTCTGATGGAGAATAAGGGTGATAATGAAGACGGAGTTCCGATTCTGGAAATCAATTTTGTTAAAGACTGTTTTGTGGAAAGTAATGTTACTCGCACAAAAAACTCTTACGAAGCAACAGTAAGCTTTCCAAAAGATAAGATATTATCAGGTGACGGTGAAATCTATTTTAATGCTTATAGATTGGAAACCGATGGGGGAGAAATGGATAAGCATTTATTTGCTTTAAATCCAACTATTAAACCTAAATTTCACAGACCCTCACATTTTCTGTGGCTTAAAGCTTTCTTAGACTAAGAAAGCTTTTTCTTTTGTTCATTTGAACAAAATACCATTGATTTTGTAGAATGTTTTTGTTATATTGTAATTAAAGTTAATATTTACTTATTAAAGGAGATGGCAAAATGAAAAAAATTAATAAGGTAACTGCTTCGATACTTGTTTTTACTTTACTTATGACTTGTCTGGCGGTTCCGGCATTTGCTGTAAGCGGAAACATTCCCGATGAAGTTATTGCAATGTCAAGTCAGGTTGCTGTTGAAATTGAGCAAGAGGGTATAGTTTTACTTGAAAATGAGGATAATTCTTTACCACTTGCAGGTAAAAAAGTAAATGTTTTCGGAGCTGCCTCTGTTGTTCCGCTTCTGGGTGGTGCAGGTTCAGGTGCAATTACAACTCATGACCCTGTATATTTTTATGAGGCGCTGCAGGAAGCCGGTATTGTTTATAACACCGAGCTTATGGAGCTTTATGACGAATATTGCGGTTCAAATGAAATACTAAAAACAGGAAGCACGGTTTTTAATAATCTCACTCAGCTTCTTCTTGCCAAAAGCTCACTGAATGAAATGGATCCCGAAAAGCTTACTGATGATATAATGCAAAATGCAAAGGCTTTTTCCGACACCGCAATTATTGTTATAGGCAGAACAAGTGCAGAAAACTCAGACCTTTCTCCCGAAACTCTCGCATTAAGTGAAAATGAAAGGGCTATGGTGGAAAAAGTAGCCACTACATTTTCAGATGTTATAGTTCTTTTTAATATTGGTAATGTTATGGAAATGGGTTTCCTTGATGAATATGAAAGCATTAAGGCTGCCGCAGTTATATGGATACCGGGTGAATTTGGTATGAGAGCTGTGGCACAGATGCTCAATGGCGAAATTAATCCTTCAGGCAGACTTGCTGATACAGTTGCTTATAGCATTTACGACCACCCTTCAACACAGAATTTTGGTTCTTATGAATATGATGGTGGAGAATACTATGTTGAATATCAGGAGGGTATCTATGTTGGTTATCGCTACTTTGAAACCTTTGCAAAAGACAAGGTTCAGTATCCCTTCGGTCACGGACTCTCTTACACAACCTTCACTAAAGATATTGTATCAACAAGCACTGAAAATGGTAAAATAATTGTTGAGGTAAATGTTACAAACACAGGTGATGTCAGCGGCAAGGACACTGTTCAGATTTATTATAGTGCGCCATATACCGGCAAAATAGAAAAGAGTGCAATTGCTTTGGGTGGGTATGAAAAGACAAAGCTTCTTGCACCCTCTGAAAGCGAAGTTGTTACAGTTGAATTTGATATAAACGATATGGCTTCTTATGATAAATTCAATAATGAAGCCTGGGTACTTGAAAAAGGCGATTATCAGATTATTCTCGGTGAAAATGTACGTGAGCATATTGATTCATTTACATATACAGTTGATGAAGACATTATTATAAAAACAGATAGTGCTACGGGAACTGAGATTAAGAATCTGTTTGATGATGCATATTCGGGATTTACTGTTCTTTCAAGAGTAAATGCGCAAGCTACTTATCCTTTAGCCAGAGCACTTGTTAAAACTGACGAGATCAAAAATGCAGATAAATACCCCGAGGCTACCGAGGAGGGTGAGGCACCTTTAATGGGTATAACCTATGAAACCGGTGTTATAACTCTTCAGGATGTTTATGAAAATGAAGAACTTATGGATATGTTCCTCGACCAGCTTACCCTTGATGAGATGACAAACCTTGTTGCACGTGGTGGTTATCAGACCTATGGAATTGAAAGACTTGGTGTTCCACAGACATGGGATAATGATGGCCCATCCAGTATAAAAGGGGCTCATGGTATTGCTTATACTGATAGCGGTACCGCTTATCCATGTGCTACTGCAATTGCATGTACTTGGAATAAAGACCTTGCTAACAAAATGGGCGATAGCGTAGGTATTGAGGCAAGATGCATCGGTACTGATATCTGGTATGCTCCCGGTGTCAACATCCACAGAAATCCAATGGGTGGCAGGAACTTTGAATATTTCTCAGAAGACCCTGTTCTTTCCGGTACAATGGGCGCTGAAATTATTGATGGCGCTTGGGGTCAAGGACTTGTTACAACTATTAAGCACTTTGCTATGAATGACCAGGAATCGCATCGTGCAGGTATTTTCACTTGGGCAGATGAACAGACAATGCGTGAAATTTATCTTAAAGCTTTTGAAATTCCAGTTAAAGAATCTGCTTGCTATGGTGTTATGTCTGCCTATAACAGAATCGGTACTGACTGGTGCGGCGGTTGCTCAGAGCTTCTCAAAGATTTGCTTCGTGAGGAGTGGGGCTTTGACGGATTTGTTGTTTCCGACTATTCAAATAACTTTATCGGTAACGGTCATATGAGCCCGGTTCTTGCTATATACAATGGTAATGACACAATGCTTACAGGTGTCTGGATGCTTAATATGCCATCTCATGTTGCAGCGATACAGCTTCAGTATTATGCAGACCCCATAGGCTTCGGAAATGCAATGAGAGAATGTTGCAGAAACATTCTTAAAGTAAAAATGAAAACAAAGGCATTTCTTGAGCCCGGTTACTTTGTTGATAACGAAGACCTTACAATCAAAGAAGAGGATTGGGAATATACAGAACCTTACTTCCTTTCAGTGCTTAACCTTGAGTTTTCAAACTTTATTAATCAGATTGTTATGATATTCAGAAAACTTATAGATTGGAATTTCTAATAAATATATCCGTCGGTAGTAATTTTTGAACTACCGACGGATTTTTGTTTTATTTGTTAAATAATGTAAATGCTGTGTAAATGAAGGTTGCAAGAGTAGCAAGAGAAAGTCCGCTTGTTGCAAGTAAAAGCTTTTTATAAACGCCTTTTTTAGCTTTTATTGCAATAACAAGTGTTGTTATTGCAATTGAAAGGGGAAATATTGCAAAAACAAGAATAAAGAATATTTTTGCAACGGGTTCTGTAAACTCCTCATTGAATAAGTAACCATAGTCGCCGTCGTAATATTCCCGAAGCCCTTCTTCAATAATATCAATGGTTTCTTTGTCGGTTATTCGATGAGCTTCTATTCTGGTGACGTTATAAAATTCATACATGTCAAATAAATGATAATAGTCAGTTAAACCATATTCAGAAAAATCGAAGTAATAGTATAGATTTTTATCGTTATTTATAAAAATACAGCCCTTAGTAACTGAGTAATTGTATTTTTCAGATGATACAATTACATCGAATTCTAAATATTCATTGAAAGAAATCTCGGTTTTGTTTCCGGTGAGAAGATTCTGTTTAGATACAGTTTTTGATATGTTACCTTCATCAATATAGGCATCAAAGATAATTTCATATTCGGAAGTATCACTGTTTTTAATTTTTTCGTAATCATCTTTTATATCGTCTCTGATATAGGAATAAGAGATAGTTGTTCCGTCCTCGAAATAAAGCTCTGCACTTGCAAACAGGTTAGCATCTCCATCAACAGTAGCATATACTTTTGTTAGCTCTGATTTCTGAGAGTCGGTTAATTGTATTTTTATACCATCTTCATAATTTATAGGCAATTCTGCATCTGTTTCAAAATCGGCTGTAAAAAAACACCCTTCGATATATCCATAATTATTAACTATATCTGCAGTATTAGCCCTTGAATATGATTTACCGTTGAAATAAAGCGTGCTATAATCCTCGGATAAAGTTAATGTGTTGTCATAAGCTAAGGAAGAATAACCCAAAACAAAGGAGAAGGCTAAAACTAAAGCTAATATTAATATACTTTTTTTCATTGTTTTTCCCTCCTTAGTTAAGATTAAGCTTACGGTCTAAAAGACGGTAATTCAAGGTATAAGCACCTACACAAAGCATAGCAGTAAAGAGAATTCCAAGGAGTAAAAATAGGGGGTAAAGCATAAGCTCTGTGTTACGAGTAAGGTCATACATCCAACCGCCGACTGCATCAACCCCGAAGAAATAGAACATATACATGAACACGCTTGAAACTGAGGTTGCTCCGTAATAAATCAGAATTGCATTTGTTAATTTTGATTTCTTTGAAATTGCGCCTGCAAAGGTAATGCAAAGATAAGTAAAAAGAATACCTAAAGTGAGGGCAAGAAGACCAAAAATTATAACCTCGATTATCTGTATAACAAAATTTACACCGCCAAAATCAGCAACAAGCTCTTTTATGCCTTCAATAAAATCAGGGTACCAGCCATCATAGAAAATGTCTTTTCGGAATGTGGTTAAAATGATTATGGCAGCATCAGCGATTGCAACGATAAAAGTTGTTGAACCGCAAACAAAGCCACTGATAAGCTTTGAAGAAAGTATCTGATGGCGTTTAACGGGTAGGGTAAAGGTAAGATACCCCTCATCTGTGAACAAATGCTTATAAAATCTTACATAAACCAATAATTCAGCGAAGATTATAAAAGCAAAAATGCCTAAAACAACTAATACCATACCGATAGTTGCAAAAATTGTAACGCTTGTTGGTAATTCCTTCTCTGTTTCGAGGATTGAGCCACAGCCTGCGCCAACGCCTGAAAGTGCAAGGGTAGTAAGTGCGCCAATCCACCAATATTTGAAAATTGCTTTAAAATCATAGCTTAATAATTTCTTTAGCATCTGAATACCTCCTTAAACATCTCGTCAAGGGATTTGCCTGTGGCATTTCTTGCTTCCTCGGCATTACCGCCCATAACGATCTGACCGCCGTATGAAATAAAGATAAAATCATCAAGCACAGGCTCAACATCTGTTATAAGGTGAGTTGTTATAATAATTGTTGCTTCGGGGTTATAGTTGCTGACTATTGTGCTTAAAATATATTCTCTTGTTGCAGGGTCAACGCCTGCGATTGGCTCATCAAGAAGATAAAGCTTTGCCTGACGACTCATAACAAGAACAAGCTGAACCTTTTCCTTTGTGCCTTTTGAAAGTTTTTTTAGCCTTGCATTTGTATCAACATTAAGGTCTTTAAGTAAATTAAGAGCTCTTGCTTTGTCAAAATCCTTGTAGAAATCAGCAAAATAATTAACTATATCAATAACCTTCATCGAAGCAGTAAAATAAGTTCTTTCGGGAAGGTAGGAGATAAGCCCACAGGTTTCGTCACAAACAGGTGTACCATTCACTAAAATTTCACCATTTGTTGGTTGCAACAGGCCTGCAACCATTTTTATTAAGGTTGATTTGCCACAACCGTTAGGACCTAAAAGACCTATAATTTTGCCTTGTGGTATTTCTAAATTCAGATTATTAATAACATATACGCCCTTTGTATATGCTTTTGATACATTTTTGAATTCTAAAACATTCATAGCTTTTCCTCCTCAATGATTTTTATAGCTTGTTCGGGAGTGATAGAGAGTTGTGACATATTCTTAATAAAATCTATAGCAATATTTTTTGCTAAATCATTTCTGCAAACTTCAATAATTGCTTCATCATCAGTAACAAATCTGCCAATTGTGTTTTTTGAGATAATCAACCCGTTGTTTTCAAGCTCTGTGAAAGCGTGCTGAATAGTGTTAGGGTTTACAGCCGCTTCCAAAGCTAATTGCCTGACGCTTGGTATTTGTTCACCGGGTTTATATTCTCCTGATAACACAGATTTTGTTAATCTGTCTGCTATCTGAAGATATACAGGTTTATCAGAAGTAAACTTCCAAGCCAATAGTATCGCCTCCTTGTATTACTGTACTAGTACAATAATACAACCAAAAGCTGATTTTGTCAACAGAAAAATAAAAGGCAACCTTAAAGGCTACCTTTTAGTGTGTTATTTTCATTCATAATTGACCTAACGTTTTTGGTTTTAATTTCAAATTCTGCATCGAAAATATTGTTTTTTATTTCTGCTTCTTTCAAGTATTCGAGCCATATAACATGCTTTTCACCAATCGGGTTTTTAAATGTGTTGTTTTCAAGAACAAGCTTATGATGAACATAGCCTTTAAAATTTTCATCCATTATTTTCGGTGTGTAGCGAATTACCGGTGCACCGGGGTAGGTGGTACCGTGGTCGCAGCTGATAATTTCATTATTTCTGAACACAACATCTTTTGAATATCCTGACTCAAACCAAAAATTGCAATCATCTTCCATAAGAAGTGCAGGTCCCCATAATTTATAGAACCTGTTATTTTCAATTATAACTTCACCACGGGTTGTGCTAAGAATACCACGACCGCTTGTTCTGCCAAAATCACAGTTTCTTACATATAAATTTGGTGTCCAGGTTGCATTTTCAACAACATCTTTGCCAATTTCAATTTCAGGTAAAGGTCTGTCAAGGTTCAATAAAATATCGGTATCATTAAGCTTTTTATATGCTTTAACCTTTGTTTGAGCATAAGGTTGAAGATTGTTCCATTTAATAAATTCAAGCTGGTCACCAGCCTCAAAAGCCTGAAAGCCCCAGCTTTCATCGTGCATAAAGCGAACAATGATTGAATTGTTTTCGTAGTCTGCTTCAACAATTCTCAAATGAGTGCCGTGAACATTGATATAATCATCGTGAGCACCATTTGCTTTGCAGTTTTCAATTGTCAAATCGCCTTTACACCCCGAAAACTGAAAGAAATCCGCAGTACTTGTTATTGTTCGGTGAGGGGCAGGGGTAAGGTCGCAATTTATATATGTAACATTTTCACAGAATTGAGAAACCATACCTAAACCGTGCATAAATTTTACTCTTAAATTCTCAAATTTAAGATTTTTACATCTTTGAAAGAGGCTACCGGTCTGGTCACGGACAATATTTCTTGTCTGAAAAACAGCACCAACAGGAAAATCTGCATCCTTTTTCTTTAAAACTATTTTTAATTGGTTATTACCTGAATCCTCAATACTTTCAAAATCTAAATCTGCTCTTCTGAAATCTCTCGGAATATCTGTTTCAAGGTCAATTAGCTTAATATGTCTGCGATTACCAATATAAGAATCCTCCCAATAGGGAACACCATTCAAATTATTTTCGCCCTGCCATATAAGATTATTTCCATCTATTCTGTAAAGGCAATCTTTATTAATTTCAATAATACAAGAACCGTTTTCATTAGAAAGCACTTTAAATTCTGCCATTGTAGGACAGGCATAATCAATAGTTAAGTTTTTTATAGTTATGTTTTTGCAATTATTAAATACAAGTGGGGTCATTTTGCCGTGAATGAGCAAAGTTGCACCGTTACCATCAATGGCAATATTCTTTTTACCATCTAAATAAAGGGCAGAATAGCGTGTTCCATCAGGGTTTTCATGTTTTTTAGCAGTATTAGAGCAGAAGAATCCTTTTAATGAAAAAGAATCATCCTGGCGTACATCATATGTTTTATTTTTCTCAAGAACAACCGTTTCATTGTCCTTGATATTTACTACTAAATTGCAAAAATCATTCATAATAAAACCGCTTTCAGAAAAGTTTGAAATAATTATACTTTCAATAAAAGAAAAATACAATGGTTTTTATAGTAGATATTTTTATTTGTTTATGTTAAAATAAAAGAAATCAATATATTAACGAGGTTTTTATATGAATTACTTTATCGGTGTTGATTTAGGCACATCCTCATTAAAATTGATATTAACTGATGTTAAGGGTCAGGTTATCAATTCTGTTACTAAAGATTATTCCGTTTCATACCCAAAATCAGGCTGGAGTGAACAAAACGCAGAAGATTGGTGGACTGCTTTAAAACAGGGTTTACCAGAGCTTATTAAAGATATAAACGGAGAAGATGTTGCAGGTATCGGTGTAGCAGGGCAGATGCACGGACTTGTTATCCTTGATGAAAGCGATAATGTTATTCGTCCCGTAATTCTTTGGAATGACGGCAGAACCTGGAAAGAAACAGAATATCTTAATTCTGTTATCGGTAAAGATATTCTTTCAGAAAATACTGCTAATATTGCTTTTGCAGGTTTCACTGCACCCAAAATCCTTTGGGTTAAAGAAAATGAACCTGAAAATTTTGAAAAAATAGCAAAAATTATGCTTCCGAAGGACTACATAAACTATTTGCTTACAGGCATACACGCTTGTGATTATTCCGATGCTTCGGGAATGCTTCTTCTTGATGTAAAGAATAAATGTTGGTCAAAGAAAATGCTCGATGTTTGTTCTGTTAATGAAGCGCAAATGCCAAAGCTTTTTGAAAGCTATGAGGTTATCGGTAGTGTTTTGCCTGAGATTGCCTCGGAATTGGGAATTAACAGTAAGGCAATAGTAGTTGCAGGTGCAGGTGATAACGCTGCAGCAGCCATAGGAACAGCTACAACAGGCGAAGGCAAATGCAATATTTCTCTCGGCACCTCGGGAACAATATTTGTTTCATCCGAAAAATTTGGTGTTGATAAATTCAATGCTCTTCATTCCTTTGCACATGCTGATGGTGGTTTTCATTTAATGGGCTGTATTCTTTCCGCTGCGTCCTGCCATAAATGGTTATGCGATAAGGTCTTGTGCGAAAAAGACTATGCTTTACTTGAAAGTGAAATTAATACCGAACTTTTAGGTAAAAACGAGCTTTTCTTTTTGCCATACCTTATGGGTGAAAGAAGCCCTATTAATGATACTGATGCCACAGGTGTGTTCATAGGTCTTAGACCTGATACAAGCCGTTCTGATATGCTTTTAGCAGTTTTAGAAGGCGTAAGCTTTGCTATAAGAGATAATATCGAAATTGCAAAATCTCTCGGCATTGATGTAAAAGAAAGCTGCCTTTGCGGTGGAGGAGCAAAGAGTAAGCTGTGGCGTAAAATTTTAGCAAATGTTCTTAATATTCAGCTTAATATTCCTGTAGCAGAAGAGGGTCCCGGTTATGGTACTGCAATTCTCGCAATGGTTGGTGCAGGGGAATACAAAACCGTTTCAGAAGCAGCAGAAAAGCTTGTTAATATAAAAGAAAACGTTTTACCCGAAGAAAAGCTTGTTGCTCTTTATGAAGAAAGGTATCAGAGATTCAGGCTTATTTATCCTATAGTAAAAGAGCTATATAAAAGCTTAAAGTAATTAAAAAGTCGCTTGATTTTTTTATAGTCAGGTGACTTTTATATGTTAATTTTTCATTAAGAAATATTACCGTTTATTGACTGAATTGTAAAAATTTTGTATATTTTAATTTATAGTTAAGAATGTTATAAGAAGGTGAATTGATGAATTTTGAAAAACTTAATAATTACACAACAATTAAAGAGGAAATTTGCCGTAGAAATGACAGCATTGCCCCTGAGCTTTATAAAGAACATGCAGTTAACAAAGGTCTTAGTGATATGAATGGCAACGGTGTTATTACCGGGCTTACTAATATTTCCAAAATTGTATCTTCAAAAATGGTTGATGGTGAAAAGGTACAATGCGATGGTGAGCTTTGGTACAGAGGTTATAGAGTACAGGATTTGATTAATAATAATCATGGCGAAGATGAATTCGGCTTTGAAAAGATAGCATATCTTCTTTTATTAGGTGAATTACCTGACAAAGACGAGCTTAAAGAATTTAAAAAATATCTTCGTGATTGCAGGTCGTTACCTACAAACTTCACTCGTGATGTTATAATGAAAGCTCCAAGCAGTGATATAATGAATTCAATGACAAGAAGTATTCTTACGCTTGCTTCCTATGATAAAAATGCACTTGATACAACCATTCCAAATGCACTTCGTCAGTGTATTCAGCTTATCAGTACATTTCCGCTTCTTGCAGTATATGCTTATCACGCATATAATTACTCGGAAAAGCAGGAAAGTATGATTATTCACAGACCTGATCCTAAGCTTTCAACTGCCGAAAACATTCTTATGATGCTTCGTCCTGATAAGAAATACACTAAAACCGAAGCGAAGGTTCTTGACACTGCTTTAATTCTTCATATGGAGCACGGTGGCGGTAACAACTCGACTTTCACAACTCGTGTTGTTACATCTTCAGGTTCTGATACCTATTCAACAATTGCGGCTGCTATGTCATCTCTTAAAGGACCCAAGCACGGCGGTGCTAATATCAAGGTTATGGAAATGATTGATGATATTAAAGCCAATGTTCCGAATTACGATAATAAAGAAGAATTAAGCGCATATCTTGGTAAAATCATTGACAAGCAGACTTTTGATAAAAAAGGTCTTGTTTAAAGTCGGATCGTAGCCATG
>JAZUOL010000042.1:0-13143 GCA_045604605.1 Acutalibacteraceae bacterium
TATCAAATATGATTGAACCCTTAAAATTTCTCATATTGAATTTTTCATATGGAATGTTATAATAAAACCAACAAACATTCAGGAGAAAAGTTATGGAAGTTAGATTGATAAAACCTGAAGAAGCTGTGGATTATCTTAAGATATCTGCTGCATCATTCATCTGGAAATTTGATAAAGAAGTGGATAAAGAGGTTGAAATGCCTGTTTTGGGTGCATTTCATGAGAGTAAGCTTATTGCAGGTATGGAGCTATTTGATTTCAAATGCAATTATTGCGGAAATCTCATAAACACACTTGTTCTCAGCGGAATATGTAGTCAGCCTGAATACCGCAGATTGGGCGGTGTAAGAGCACTTTTTGACGAAGTGGGCAGAACTGCTGTTGAAAACGACGTTGTAGCAGGTTTTCTTTCTCCTTTCTCTATCTCATATTATGAAAAATTCGGTTATGCAAATCTTAATCGCCTTTTTGCAATTACTGTACCTTTTCATAATCTTGAGCATATCCCCCGTAATAACGATGTTGAGCTTTATACCGGTGAACAGTTAGAAGAGCTTTGCCGGCTTCACAACAAATGTGTTTTTAAAGAAAATCTTATGACCATGAGGGAAGAAAAAAAGCATTTTTGCCAGACTCCCCTTGAGGATGCAGATTATACTTACATTCACCGAAATGCTAACGGTGAAGCAGATGGATATGTTCGTTTCAGCGTTAAGCGTCCCGAAGAGCTTGTTGCAGAAGAGTTATTTGTTCTGACACCCGATGCCCTTAAGGGAATTATCGGATTTTTGCGCAACTACGACGGCATTGTAAAAACCCTGCGTATAAAAAAACAGTATCCGGGCTCTCCTTTCGCTTGCCTTATGGACAGAATCGACGACATTAATTACGAATACGATAAGGGCTATGCAGGGCGGATATACAACCTTAAAAAGCTCCTGGAAAACAATGTTTATCCTGAAAAATACGGCAAGTTCAGTATATTAAGCATTGATGATTTAGAGCAGAACAAGGGTATATTTGATGTTGAATATGAAAACGGCAAAGCTACTGTAACACAAAGAGCAGACGGTGATTATGACATTTCTCTTACTGCCCCTGCAGCAGCAAGAATTCTTCTGGCAGGCGAGGGTCACACTGCTGAAACCGTTTTTTATATTGATGGTGTTGAGCTGAAAAACGATGCGGAGGATTTCTTCCGCGCTTTCCCCCACCGCCCAACAAGATTTATAGACAGCTTTTGGTCCATATAAAGAAAAAACCGCAATTCCTTGATTTATAAGGAGTTGCGATTTTTTAATTTACGGCATATAAGGATTATCTTCGTATTCATAATCCTCGGGCATAATCATGGGTCTGAAATAGTTTATTGTGTAATCAACACCCCATTGACCTTTTTTACCCGTCCAAAAATGAGAATGAGGCTCGATTGAGAGCATACCATCATAATTTTTTGTATAAAGCAAATCCATAACGGATTTCCAATCTATCATATCAAGTCCTGCAGGTGCATCATCATAATGCTCGCCATCTATATAAACAGCGCCTTTAAGGTGGAAATGATAAAATCTTTCGCCCCAATCTCTGATTTCGGCAAGGTAGTTTCCGCCTCTGCTGAGACAATGAGAAGCATCATATTTAATACCGAGAGCAGGAAGTGCAGAAAGAACAGTATACCAGGCCTTCGGCTCAACAACAAAGTTTTCCCAAGAGCAGTTATAAACTGAGATTTTAACATTCTTCTTTTCTGCATATTCAATAAGCTGTTTGAGATAATTAATTGCAATTTCGCAGTTTTCATAGAAGCTTTTTGAATCAGTATAATTAACACCTGTATTAAACACAGGGCAACCAATTATTGATGCGGCATCTATGATATTTTTATCGTCCTGCAACGCTTCGGGAATTATTTCGCCGTTTTCGTCAATGCGAATCTGTCCCCATCTGCCCATTGAACCTACCTTAACTCCGTATTTTTCACAATAGCCTTTTATATCCTGGGCTTTTGCAAGAAATTCTTCGGAATTATAGTTATGATTAACACAGAACTCTACGGCTTCAAGACCTTTTTCACTGACATACTTGATGTTACCCTCTTCCCAACCATTTATAATACCTAATTTCATAAAAGTCACTCCTTCAGGGTGAAATAATATATTTTTAGGTTATCATAAAAATTTCTGAAAAGCAACAACATTATTGCAATATCTTCTTATGTCTTATATAATAATTTCATAGATTATTTTGGGGGTATTATTATGCTCAGAAAAAGACAAGTACATCTCGATTTTCATACTAGTGAACATGTGCCGGTAGGTAATAATTTTTCAAAAGAACAATTTCAGAGCGCTTTAAAAGCAGGTCATATTGATTCAATAACTGTATTTTCAAAATGTCATCACGGATGGTCATATCATCCCACTGAGGTTAATGAAATGCATCCTGAATTAAAATTCGATTTGCTTGGGGCTCAGCTTGAAGCCTGCAAGGAAATAGGGGTTAATGCTCCTGTTTATATTTCTGCAGGCTTTGACGAAAAAGAATATCTAAAACGTCCCGAATGGCGTTATTGCCCATCTCTAAAAAAAGAAGATATAGAGGAATACAACAAAGAGGTGCATTTCCATCTTCTTTGCTTCAACACAGGCTACCTTGATTTTCTTTGCAAGCAAATTGAAGAGGTTATGGTGAAGTATAATCCTTGTGGTATTTTCCTTGATATCATTTCTCCGAAAATCTGCTATTGCGATAAATGCGTAAATGATATAAAGGCTCTTGGTCTTGATATAGAAAATGCAGAAGACAGAGAAAAGTTTTCACAATTAACATACAATAAATATCTTGAAGAAACAAACAAAGCTGTAAGAAAGCATAGCGATACTGCGACAATTTTCCATAATGCAGGGCATATAGCAAAAGGTGATTACCGTTATATTGATTCAAATACTCACCTTGAGCTTGAAAGCTTACCCACAGGCGGTTGGGGATATGACCATTTCCCTCTTTCTGCCGCTTATACGCGTACACTTAAAAATGTGGAATTTCTTGGTATGACAGGCAAATTCCATCATAGTTGGGGTGAATTCGGCGGCTACAAGCACCCCAATGCACTTATTTATGAAACTGCATTAAGCGTTGCAAATGGTGCGGGCTGTTCAATCGGCGACCAGATGCACCCGCTTTCGGAACTGAATATGGCAACCTATAATCTTATCGGCAAGGCATATTCATTAATTGAACAAAAAGAGCCCTGGTTGAATGGTGCAGTTAATATTGCAGATATTGCAGTTTTAAGTCAGGAAGCAATCACAGGAAACAGGGATGCAAAGGCAGATATAGGCGCAAACAGAATGCTGCTTGAAAATCATTTTCTGTATAATTTCGTAGATGAAACTGCCGATTTTTCTGCTTATAAGCTCCTCATTTTGCCCGATGTTTCAAGTTATTCAGATAAAATTACAGAAAAAATCAAGGCATTCACAGAAAAAGGCGGTAAAATTATTGCTTCAGCAGATGCTTTGATTAAGGATAATAAATTCTTCCTTGATTTTGGAGCAGAATACAAAGGTAAAAATGAATTTACCCCTACATATTTTGTTCCTGATTTTGAAACAGTAAACGGCACAACAGAATATGTTATGCGCTGTGATTTCAATAAGTTTGAAGCAACTGACGGAGAAATTGTTGCACATATGCAGAACCCATATTTCAACAGAACTTTAGAACATTTCTGCTCTCACGCCCACGCTCCAAATAACCCTAATGAAGCTTTCCCCGGTGCTGTTATCAACGGAAATATTGCCTACATCGGTTGGGACATTTTCTCCGCCTATGCAAATCACGGACACTTATGCTTTAAAGAGCTTTTCACATACATTATTAACAAAATGATGGGTGATGAAATAACTGTTCTCACTGATGTTCCCGACAGAGCAGTTATTACCTACACAAAACAGGAAAAAGAAAACAGAAATATTCTTCATCTTCTTTTTGCACACACAACTGTTCGTGGCAAAAACACTGAAGTTATTGAAGACACCGTACCTCTTTACAATGTTAAATGCAGTGTGAAATGCAATGCTGAACCCTCAAAAATTACTCTTGTTCCCTCAGGAGAAGAGCTGAATTTTGAATATCTTAACGGCAGAGCCGAATTTACTGTGCCGAAAGTAGATATTCATCAGATGGTTGAAATAAAATAACAGGAGTTGGAAAAAATGTCAGCATTTTTAAAAGCCTCCATTGCTTTTATTGAAGTGATTTTATATATAACAGGCGTTTTTACTGCAGATACCACTATAAATTACGGCGGTAATGAATATGTGGCACAGGAAATTTCTGCCCCAATGACAATTGTTGAAAAAGGTTCTTCGGATTTTGTTATTGTAACCGAAGAAAATCCTGATGCAACAACTAAAACTGCAGTTAAGGAATTACAGACATATATCAAAAAAATCAGTGGTGCGAAAATAAAAGCGATAACAGAAAATGAATTCTCTCTCGAAGATAAAGCAATTATTTTAGGTGAAACCACACTTGAAAAAGGCATTGTTAAAATAAATCGCAAAAAAATTGCGAAAGACGGATTCAAGCTTTATTCTGATGGAAAGCATTTGTTTATTGCAGGCTCAGACAGTCGCGGTACCCTTTACGGAGTTTACACCTTCCTTGAAGAATATCTTGGCGTGCGTTGGTTCACCCCTGAGCTTGAGGTCGTTCCCGAAAGTGAAAACATTATTATTGATGCTAATATTAACCGAATCGTTGAGCCCTCATTTTCTATACGCAGAAATGATTGCATCGGCACCAATGATGCTCACAGAGCCAGAACAAAAATGAATGTTTCTTTCTGGGAAGAAGCAAAGGCTTACGGCGGTGCATTAACCTATGTTTTATGGGATGTAACCCTTGATAAATTAGTTCCCGATGACTTGATTACCGAGCATCCCGATTATTTCGCAACAACTGCCGAGGGCACAAAAACCCGTGACCACGTTTGCCTTTCAAACCCTGAAGTTTTAAAAGTCGCAGTTAAAAATGCAAGAAAAGCGATTCTTGAATGTGAAACAGATGCAAAATATATTCACATCGGTCAAAAGGACAACACAAACTATTGTCGATGCAAAAAATGCGAAGAGCTTTATGAAAAATACGGTAGTGTTTCAGCTCCCACAATACTTTTCACAAATGCTTTTGCAGATGCTCTTGATGATGAATTCCCCGATTTCACATTTACTTTCTATGCCTATAATGAAACCGATACACCACCAACAGATTTGTCTTTAAAATGCAACGATAATGTTATTCCCGTCATTTGCAGACTTCATAAAGCCTGCCGAAGCCATCCGTTAACGGAATGTGGCTCTCAAGACGGTAATGAAACATTTGAAAATCTTTTCGGAAGTCCTGAACCCACAATACACAAGGATTTTGAGAATTGGACTAAAATAGCCGATACTACATATATTTATGATTACACCATAAATTTCATTAACACGGCTCAGTTTTTCTCAAACTTTGAATATATGCAGTCCACTATGAAATATATGCACGATATCGGTATAACAGGCTATATTTATAACTGTGGTGACACTCATATTGCTGCCTTCAATGAGCTTCGCAACTATCTTCTTTGCAAAATTCAGTGGGATGTGAATTGCGATGTTGAATATCATATGATGGACTTTTTGAAAGCCTATTATGGAGAAGAAGCCGCACCATATATCAAGCAAATTATTGATATTCAGACCGCTCAGACTAAAGTTTCTGCCCACGCTTTTGACTTTGACTGGCATTATCAGGCAGGCTTTTATCCTATGAATGTTGCAGTTGCTCTTGATGGACTTTGGGAAAAGGCGTTAACTTCCGATATTACCGAAGAACAGCTTTTCAATGTTGAAACAGCAAATTTAAGCTGGGAATATTACAAAGCGAACCAATTTTTAGACAAATATACAATTCTTAACCCATTCAGACATAAGAGAATAGAGGAGCTTTATGACTCTATGATTGAACACGGAATAACAAAGGTTTCGGGATTTCAGGAAATTCCTCCGAAAAACGAAATCAACTTTATGCAAAGACCATATAATTGGGGTTAAAAGAATAAATGAGCAGTAAAAAAATTTCGTTTTTTTACTGCTCATTTTCCTATATAATATTACTCATATATGTCTTCAATTAATTTTATAATCTCTTTTTCAAGAGTTGCCAATACAGTTTTAAGTAATCTTATGATTTTTTCAAAAAATGTTTCTTTTTCTGTGTCCTTTGTATCTTCTGTTGCTTTTTCACCTGAACCACCATAACAACCTATATTTGACTCAGTTATTTCATTTCCAAAGAAATCAACAATCAAACCATCATCAATTTTAACCCCTGCTCCAATAAGCTCAGAACCCTCAGCTAGCTGATATGCTGTTGATTCATCAGTACCGCCTATGAAGTTAGGGACCATATTCAATGAGTCGGAGTCTATGCTGGGTTTCATAGTATATGCATAGCAGTTGTTTGTATATGTGTTTCCTGCATTCTTTTCTTCCTGTTTATTGAAATAAATTATACAACCATCTTCCGGAATAATAATATTATTTGCAACAAAGCTGTTTGTAAGATAGCGTACATGGAAATCGGCACAATTAATTATTGTATTATTATAAAATTTTAATCCATCCTCTCCGTTGCCTGAAGCTATTGCGCTTCTGCCACCATTGTCATTTACGGAAAGGCAATATCTTACTGTATTATTTTTCTGGGGGCTTTCTTTTGCATTATTACACATAAATCTCATATTATCATGAGAATAGATATACTGATAAGTACAGTTATTTGTGCATGAGTCAAAGTCAACAGACATACCGTCGCCAAAGTTTTTCTGTCCTGCAATTTCACAATACTCTATTGTGCTGTTTTCACTGCCCCAGAACCACATAGCTGCTGTAAAATAAAGTATTTCGCCGTTTTCATCAACACCCTCACCCTGACAGGTGTTAATAGCTCTGCAATTTGTAACTAAAGCTCCGTCACAAATACCTACGATTACTGCTTCTGCATCCATTTCATGAAAATAACAACCTTCAATAAGAAGACCTGTGTTATAAATTGGGTCAGCATCCTTTTCTTCACACCAGGGATTCTGCTCATCATTCCAAGAGCCCCATATCATAAATCCGTTTGCACAGTCATAAACCTCGCAATTTTTTATTGTAAGGTCGTTTACTGCATATCTTGAACGAGCGGGCAAACCCTTTACCATAACTGCAGCTCTTGCAGGTGCTGCACCATTTGACATATCATCTCTTGCATTTACTTTACCGTTAGGCATACCGTGAAAATACACATTGTCAATAGTAATGCCTTCGGAGGTTCTGTTAAGAGTATCAATCCAGATACCGCCACCATTAGGAGCAACCATCTGAAGATTTGAAATTGAAATATAGGAACAGTCAATAAGAGTGAGAATTTCATCCTTTGCCTGAGTTGTAAGAATCGGTCTTTCTCCCTCGCCATAAGAAGAAATTACAAATGGATTTTCTTTTGTACCTATAATATCTTTTAATTCCACATTAAAATCATAAATTCCACCGCACTTAAAAAGAACACTTACTCCTGCTGTAAGAGCTTGCTCTCCTGTGAAGCCGCCTAAATCCTTCCAGGCTTCTGATTCACTCGTGCCGGAATTGGAATTATCGCCTCCTAAAGCATCAATATAGTACGTTACATTATTGACTTTAGCCGCAATTGCAACAAAGGGCATAGCGCTTATAATAAATAACCCGGAAAGCACTATACATAAAAATTTTTTGATAGAATTCATAAAAACACCTCTTTCCACTAAAGTATAAAATAAATGAGTTGAAAAAGCAATAAAATCACTAACAAAAATCTCCTCCCGAACGAAATCGGGAGGAGTAAATTTATACTATTATTTGTAGAGAGGGCCGTAAGCTTCGCAAGCGCGGAAGTCTGCGCTTTCAAGCTCTTGTGTGCCGAATGCGTTCCAGCATGCAGGACGGAAGATTTTGCTTTCGTCAACGTTGTGCATTGAAACGGGAATTCTGAGCATGGAGCAGAGAGTAATGATATCTGCACCGATGTGGCCATAAGAAATTGCGCCGTGGTTTGCACCCCAATGGTTCATAACCTCATAAGCAGAGGTGAAGGGCCCTTTGCCTGTGAGAGTAGGAGCGAACCATGTGCAAGGCCATGTGTAGTCTGTTCTCTTCCAGATAACATCAGAAACCTCATCGGGAAGAGCAACTGTGTAACCTTCGCAAATCTGAACTGTTGGTCCAAGGCCTTTAACAAGGTTAAGACGAATCATTGTTGCGGGCATTTCTGCTCTTGTAAGGAAACGGCTGGAATATCCGCCGCCACGGAAATAACCGTTATCAGCTGCGCACCATTCAGTTGCATCGTTCATAGCTTTGATATCAGCATCTGTTACATCATACCATTCTTTGATGATACCGTTGCCGTTTTCATCCTTAACCTCACCGCAAGCATCAAGACAGCAAGCACCGGAGTTAATAAGGTGAATAAAGCCCTGAGATTCTTTTGCTTTGCCTTCAAGGTCATAGCCTGTAACTCTCTTAACTGCTTCGGGGCTCCAGTATGTACGAACGTCTGCGAACATCTGGGGTCTGTTTGTAAGGAGCTTCATAAGAAGCATGCTTACACCGTTAAGTGTATCATTTTCTGTTGCAAGAATATAGGGTTCTCTTGCACCGTTCCAGTCAAAGCTTGTGTTAAGCATTGCTTCTGCAAAGTCAGCGTTGGGATAGAAGTCTGTCCACTGTCTCTGACCCTGGAAGCCTGCCGCAATAGCATTATGACCAACCATTTCTTCCTCTCTGCCTTCGGGAAGATTGGGGTTGCCATTCATAAGGTCTTTGATGATGCACATCATTTTAACTGTGAATTCCCAGTCTTTTTCTTTCTGCTCATCGCTCTTTCTTACAAACTCGGGGTTCTTATCGAAACCAACCTTGCAGTTTTCTCTAACCCATTTGTAAGCTTTCTGATATTCAGCTTCGTCATAGATGCCTTCTTCCATTCGACGGATAACTTCAACCTCGTCAACGGATTCAACGCGCATACCGAGATATTCTTCAAAGAAATCTGTATCAATTGAAGAACCTGCGATACCCATACAGATTGAACCAATCTGAAGATATGATTTACCTTTCATTGTTGCAACCGCAACTGCGCTCCTTGCAAAGCGAAGAAGTTTTTCTTTAACATCTTCGGGCATTGTTGTATCGTCAGCATCTTGAACGTCCTTACCATAGATACCGAATGCAGGAAGACCCTTCTGTGCATGTGCTGCAAGAACTGCTGCAAGGTAAACTGCACCGGGACGCTCTGTTGCATTAAAGCCCCAAACACCCTTGATTGTTGCAGGGTCCATATCCATTGTTTCGGAACCGTAGCACCAGCAAGGTGTAACAGAAAGAGTAATCATAACTCCTTCTTTACGGAATTTTTCTGCACAAGCAGCTGCTTCCGCCACGCGACCGATGGTTGTGTCAGCGATAACAACCTTAACGGGTTCACCGTTGGAATATTTAAGATTTTTTGTGAAAAGCTCAGCAGCAGCTTTAGCCATGTTCATAGTCTGCTCTTCAAGAGATTCACGAACTTTAAGAGGACCGCGTCTGCCGTCGATAATGGGTCGAATACCGATTACGGGATATTCGCCGAGAAATCTGTTCTCTGCCATAAAAATATCATCCTTTCAACTGTATTTTAAATACAGATTATTTCATTTAATAGTATAGCACAAATATTTTTCTTTGCAATTGATATAAAGTAAAATTTTACCCTAAATATTCAGTCAAAATGCCAAATGTTAAATATATAACATTTATTGACAAAATTTGACTATCATTATACAATTATTCTGTATTTATTGGTAAATACGGAAAGGATGGTTTTAATGAAAAACCTAAGAAAACGCAGATTTTTTGCGGTGCTTATTATGTGCATTTTCATGTTCACTCTCGGCACAATCTGCTCCGCAACAGCAGATGAAGATGCAGCAGTTTTGACAATTGGTGCAACAGAATCTACAGTTGTTACTGTTGGCGAAACAGAATATGACCTCTCCGACGGTGACTCCGCTCTTGCTTATGTTGACAGCTATGCTGACAACCTTGAAGCAGACCCCAATTTCGAAACAAACGTAAAAATAGCAATTGACAAGGTTCGAGAGTCAATTCCCCAGTACGCAACTTTCTGGGCATTACTTGCTCCCATTATTGCTATCGTTCTCGCTCTTATAACAAAAGAGGTTTATTCCTCACTTGTTATCGGTATTATCGTTGGTGGTGCAATTTATGCAGGCGGTAATTTCGAAGGAACTCTTGTTCACGTTGTAAGCGATGGTTTCATCGCAAACGTTGCAGACTCCTACAATATGGGTATTCTCATATTCCTTATTCTTCTCGGTGCTCTTGTTTCTATGATGAACAAAGCAGGTGGCTCCGCTGCATTTGGCAGATGGGCAACTGCTCATATTAAATCAAGAGTTGGTGCTCAGCTTGCAACAATTGCTCTTGGTGTTCTTATTTTCATTGATGACTATTTCAACTGCCTTACAGTTGGTTCAGTTATGCGCCCCGTTACAGACGGCCACAAGATTTCCCGTGCAAAGCTCTCATACCTCATTGACGCAACAGCAGCTCCTGTTTGTATTATCGCTCCCATTTCCTCTTGGGCAGCAGCAGTTGCAGGTTTTGCAAACAGTGCAGGTGCAGAAAACGGAATTGCCCTTTTCATTAAAGCTATTCCCTATAACTTCTATGCACTCCTTACAATTGCAATGATGATTTTCCTTGCTATTACAGGTCTTGATTTC
This sequence comes from Acutalibacteraceae bacterium, assembly GCA_045604605.1. Taxonomy (GTDB): domain Bacteria; phylum Bacillota; class Clostridia; order Oscillospirales; family Acutalibacteraceae; genus DTU089. Next base: position 10,859 of record JAZUOL010000042.1, read on the forward strand.
GGTCCTATGAAAAAGCATGAAAAGAATGCAAAGGAAACAGGCGACCTCTTCACAAGCGGTACAAAGCAGGCTATCGAAGAAATGGAAGTTAACCCCAAAGGCAGAGTTTGTGACCTTATTGTTCCCATTATCTTCCTTATTGTAAGCTGTGTTATTGGTATGATTTACTCCGGTGGCTTCTTCAGCGGCGAAAGCTTTATTGATGCTTTCTCTAACTCTGACGCTTCCGTTGGTCTTGCTTATGGTGCATTTGTTGCAATTATCTTCACAGTTATTTTCTACCTTCTCAGAAGAGTTCTTTCCTTCAAGAGCCTTATGGAATCTCTTCCCGAAGGCTTCAAAGCAATGGTTCCCGCTATTATGATTCTTGCTTGCGCTTGGACCCTTAAAGCTATGACTGACTCCCTCGGTGCTAAGATTTTCATTTCTCAGCTTATCGAAGGCAGTGCAGCAGGCTTCCAGGCTCTTCTTCCTGCAATTATCTTCCTTATTGCAGTTGGTCTTTCATTCGCAACAGGTACCTCATGGGGTACATTCGGTATTCTTATTCCTATCGTTCTCTCCGTATTCGGTGCAGGCGAGCCTATCACTATTGTTGCTATTTCTGCTTGTATGGCAGGTGCGGTTTGCGGCGACCACTGCTCACCCATTTCCGATACAACTATTATGGCGTCCGCAGGTGCACAGTGTGACCATATTAACCACGTTTCAACTCAGCTTCCCTATGCACTTACAGTTGCAGGCGTTTCCGCAGTAAGCTATATTATTGCAGGCTTCGTTCCCAATTGGATGATAGTTCTTCCCATCGCTCTTGTACTTATGATTGGTACACTCTTTGTTATCAAAGCAGTTACAGGCAAAAAAGCATAAACAAAATAAAGCTATAAACGAAAAATCGTCACTCGAAAGAGTGACGATTTTTTTTATTCTTATTTCATAAGATTATTTAAGAAATCTACTGCTGCTCGGATATCTTTTGCAGGATCGTCGCCTACCTCACGCTCAATTGTAAGGAAGCCGTTGTAACCGATTTCTTCAAGTGCTGCAAGGTATTTGGGGAAGTCTACGCTACCCTCGCCAAGAGGAACTTCAATGAAAGAATCATCTGTAACAATAACATCCTTCTTGATTCCGTAAACAATTTCAGGGTCACGGAAGAAAATCTGTTTGCCGTCTTTAGCGTGGGTATGAACGATATATTTTTTAAGGTTATGTACTGCCCCCACGGGGTCATCACCTGTAACCATAACAAGGTTTGCAGGGTCAAGGTTAACGCCAACACCTGTGGAATCAAGACTATCAAGGAAGCCTTTAAGAACTGCGCTTGTTTCAGGACCTGTTTCAACTGCAAAATGAGCATCAATTGAATCCGCATATTCTGCGAGCTCGTGGCAAGCCTCCTGCATAATCTTATATCTGTCGTGGTTGGGATCTGAAGGAACAACACCGATATGAGTTGTTACTATATCTGTTTCAAGGTCTTTTGCAAGGTCAAGAATTCTTTTTGATTTTTCAACTCTCTCTTTGTTAAGGTCCTTGTGGATAAATCCACCGCCGCCAAGGTCACCGCAAAGAGCAGAAATAATAAGCCCGTTATCTTTAACAAGCTTTAAAAACTCTCTTCTCTTTTCAGGAGAAAGGTTTTCAGGAGCCATTTCACCGTGAGTGGAATAAACCTGAATACCTTGAGCACCGCATTCTGCCGCTTTTCTTACGGAAGTGGGAATGTCGGTTCTGAAGCTGTTAATGATAATACCAATAGGAAATTTTTTCATTTTGAACACCTCTGAAAAATTTATTTAGAATTTATTTTATTGCTATTAAAAAATCCTTTTTGAAAAACACTTATTTATTACAAATTCTCCTTTATCTTTTTCCAATATTCTTTTGCAGCCTGCTCTTGTTTATTATCGCCAAATTCATAATATTTTGCGTTTTTAAGAGCATCGGGCAAATATTGCTGTTCAACCCAATGATTAGGGAAGGCGTGAGGATATTTATAAAATTGACCTTTAATTTCAGCATCATCACCATCAAAATGCTTATTCTGAAGCTGACGGGGAATTGGGCCGCTTTTGCCTTTTCTGATATCCTCCATAGCAGCACCTATGGCATCGTGCCCGGTTGTTGATTTTGGAGAATTGCAAACCAACACAACTGCATCTGCAAGAGGTATTCTTGCCTCGGGCATACCAACCTGAAGAGCAATATCTGTTGCAGCTTTAACTATTGGCAAAATCATAGGATAAGCAAGTCCAACATCTTCCGCAGCGCAAACTAAAAGA
>JAZUOL010000043.1:0-13032 GCA_045604605.1 Acutalibacteraceae bacterium
GGAATCGAACCAACGACACGAGCATTTTCAGTCCTCTGCTCTACCAACTGAGCTACAGAGGCAAAAAAGTGGCGCCCCGGAACGCGCTCGAACCGTCGACCTCTAGCGTGACCGGCTAGCGTTCTAACCAACTGAACTACCGGGCCACCTCTTGGTGGGAACAATAGGGCTCGAACCTATGACCCTCTGCTTGTAAGGCAGATGCTCTCCCAGCTGAGCTATGCTCCCATACCGTTGCTCACTCGCAACGTTAGATACTATACACTATTTCAATGTATTTGTCAACACTTTTTTTAAAGATTTTTTTATTTTTTTGAGTTTTTTATTTCAGCAACAATAGACATCATTTCATCATATTTTGCTTCAATATCTTCAACAAGTTTAAACTGTGTTCTGGCTCTAACAAGATTATGCTCAGGGTATTCAACCTTAAAATAAACATCACCGTTAATATAGTCACCAAGGAATCGCATTCCACATTCAAATGTAAGGAGCTTTGCAGCAAAGGGCAACAATTCGATTTCAGTTTCTGTAAGGCTTTCTCCGGCTGATTCAAGGAAGCCATCAACATAAGCTTTGAAATACTCAAGGCTTAATGAAACCTTGCTTAAATCTGTTTCATCCTCTGCAGCAGTATTTGCACCGAAACGGATGCTATCACCGAAGTCATAAAGAGCAGAACCCGGCATAACTGTATCAAGGTCGATAACACAAAGCCCCTTCTTAGTTTCTTTATCGAAAAGAACATTATTAAGCTTTGTATCGTTATGAGTAACCTTAAGAGGAATTTTATCTGTAACAAGCAAATCAGTAATGACAGAGCAATCCTTTTCTCTTGCGAAAGCAAACTCAATTTCAGGAAGAGCGTTATCTTTTCTGCCTGAAGCATTGTTTTCAACTGCAGCTTTCAAATCATTGAAACGAGAAGGTGTATTGTGGAAATTGGGAATTGTATCGAAAAGAGTGTCTATTGGATAATCTGCAAGAAGATTTGCAAAATTACCGAAAGCAAGTGCAGCACTTCTGAAATCCTCGGGAGATGTAATTTCGCTTATTGTAAATGTATTTTCAACAAAATTATATACTCTCCAGCAACCGCCATCCTCTGCCATATAATAGTTTTTGCCATCCTTTGCAGGGTAAACTGTAAGAGTTTCTCTTGTAGGGTCGCCACCATTTTCTTTGATTTTGTTTCTTAAGAATGATGTAATACCGCAAACATTTTCCATAACCTCAATAGGCTTCTTGAAAACATTCACATTAATCCTCTGCAAAAGATAACGTGAAACAGAACCATCTTCCATTTCATATTCAACTATATATGTATCATTTATATGCCCCTCGGACACAGGTTTATAACCAATATATTTACCAAAATCAGGAAATGCCTTAATTATTTCAATTAAATTTGTTTCGTTTGTCATACTCATTATATTTTACCTCATTTTTTAAATACTGCAAAACACTCAGGATTATGAAATCCGGGTGGCAAGGTTGTTACGGGTGAAAAAGCAAGATAATGCTGAACCTCGCAGTCGTCACCACATTTATAGAAATTGGCTCTGACTGTTGTAAAGTCTATATTTTCTGTTTTATAAACTTCGCTAAGAAAAGCTTTTGTTAATTTAACAGTAACGCCCCAAAAAGCTCCTTGCATATCTTCGCCCTTAAAGGCTTCAACAACAGGTGCAGCCTTTGTTATAGTTTTTAAAAAAACTCTGTCGTACTTACCTTTACCAAACTCGCAGAGAAAAGCACCTTTTGAATTCATTTCAATATTTATATATTCCGCTCTATCTTCAAGAGGTGCAACAAAGAATTCAAGGCAACTGTCTCTGTAAATCGGGTCGTCACGATTTTCGAAAACCGCTCTGGGATTTTCTTCATAGCATTGGAGCTTTGCAACTAAATCATCGCCAACAACACCCATTTTAAAATATGTATTGGGTCTGTATGGCGGGGCACTTTCCCAATGGTAAGAAGTTAATCTGTGCCAGCAATCTTTTTCAAATTCTGCCAAATTTTTGTAAACACAAAGTTTATTATATACTACTAATTCCATAAGAAAACCTTATTTCATATATTCGGTAATACCGTTTGTTTCGTCCATAGATGCCATAATCATATAAAGACGCGGAATATGGAAAGGACCTTTGAAGATATTACCCTTTAAAGTTGTGGAAACAGTATTGTCATAGTGGAGATAACCATACCATTCACCACATTCATCATCGCAGAAATACTTTTCACAATATTCTTTTATTTCGTTATATAAATCATTGTATTTTTCGTCTTTAAACTGCAAGTATGCAAGACGAAGAGCAATCATAGCTTCGCACTGAGGCCACCAGAGCTTCATATCCCATTCAAGCTGAACGGGAGGCTTGCCCTCTAAATCTGTAAAAGCAATAATACCGCCATTCTTTTTATCAATACCCAAGGGTAAAGTTATATCAATAATATTCTTTGCAACATTAACTGCTTCGTCGTTACCTGTTACAAGACCTTCCGCCATAATGAACCATGCAGCTTCAAGAGAGTGACCCGGGTTAACAATTCTGCCGTTGGGACTATCAATAAACTCCCCTGCTTTTGTAACACTTTCAAGAAGTGCTTTTTCTGTAAGATAACCGCCGTGAAGAATTTCATCAAGACATTCCTTACAAAGAGGATTATATTTGTCCCAGAGTCCGTCAATGCTACGAAGCACCTGCGCAGTTGAAAGCATAATCATAACAGGAGAAAGTGCTTTTGAATCAATATTTGCAGGGTTGATTTTAGGCTGATTTTTGCGAACACCTGTAAAGCATTCATAAGCTACATTAAAATACATTTCTGCACTTTCAAGAACTGCCTTATCACCTGTTGCCTTATAAAGCTCTGCGCAACCGATTGCTGCAAAGGTTTCAGAGAAATAATATCTCCTTTTCTGAAGCTCTCTGCCGTCTGCGGTTACTGTGAAAAACATTCTTCCGTCTGTGTCTGTGCACTTAGGTAAGAAAGAATAAATAGCCTTTGCAGCCTTGAGATATTCCCCGTTTTTATCTATAAGGTTATATGCCTTACTGAAAACCCATAATGCTCTGCCCTGAAACCAAACGCTTTTATCTGTGCCGTAGATATTACCCTCACGGTCAAGGCAGGTATAAATACCACCATTTTCATAATCAATGGCATTCTTAAGCCAGAAAGGCAAAATATTTTCAACTAAATCTTTTCTGAAATCCATAATATCAACTCCAAAGTTAATATAAATTTATATACTTTATTAATATATCACAATACTTTAAAAAAGACAATACAAAAAACCGCTTTATCTTAAATGACAAAGCGGTAAAAATCATTTGAAATATTCACTATTTTCTCTTACATATTCAGCAAGATAACTGTCAAGAGCTTTTTCATCCATATATATTTTCCCAAATGCTTCATCAAAGCTTTCATAAGGATATTTGTTGTAATTGGTCTCCCAATCTTCATCCCAACCATCTTTAAACTCATCGCCGTTTATTTTATTATCTTTCACGAAATCACTATATAACGAAGCATAATCTTCTGCACCGATTTCTTTCAAATCATCAACGATTCGGTTGAAATCTCTCCCCTGAGTATTACCAAAATACTGACAAAGACCACCGTTCAAATTTTCGGCATCAAATTCATAAACAACCCAGAAGGTCTGTTCAATTTCATTTAATGCAGAAAATGAAGCTTCATAATTATTAAAGTCAATTTTCGCAAGAACACGAGAACCTATAGCTTCATACAATGAGTGGTCATCAAGCTTTACAAGCTCTTCTATATCTGCTTCGCGGTACATTTTATTTTGTTTAGAAATATCACTGAACATTTTAAAACCGCTTACCAAAACGTCTTTAATTGGTGAATTGACAATTTTAACAGTTAAAACAATAGCCAAAACAACAAAAACAATAAGAAATACAATTAGACCTTTTTTCACATTTGCACCTCTTTCAAAAATCATCTACAAGTTCAATATAACACACTAACAGAAAAAAGACAATAAATTTATTGAGTTTTAAAATTATATAACGTATAATTAAAAACAAGTTATCTTTAGGAGAAGTTGCAATGAAATCAATGACCTTTAACATTCTTTGCGCAGGCAAGGGCGAAAACCATTGGGTATTCCGTCAGAGGCTTGTGCGAGATACAATAAAAAAATATGCACCTGATACATTTGGTCTTCAGGAGGTGCATTATGCATGGATGAGATATTTAATTAACCAATTTAAAGATACATATGATTTTGTTGGTGTTGGTAAGGATGACGGCAACAAAAAGGGCGAATTCTCCCCTGTTTTTTATAATAAGCATAAATTTGAGCTTCTTGAAAAAGAGGATTTCTGGCTTTCTTCAACTCCTGAAAAACCAAGTCTTGGTTGGGACGGAGCAGAAAACAGAACTTGCTCTTATGCAGTTTTGAAAGATAAGGAATATGAAAAAGCTTATGCAGTTTTCAACACACATCTTGACCATATCGGCGCAACAGCTCAGGTTGAGGGTATAAAGTTAATTCTTGAAAAGGCAAAAGAATTCAATGATATGCCGCTAATAATTACAGGTGACTTTAATGTTACGCCAGATTCAGAGGTATATAAGCTTATGCTTTCAAATGGCTTCTCAGATGCGAGAACCATAGCAAAAGAGAAAGACAATATTAATAGCTTTCATTGGTATGGTAAGGGTTCAAAAATGATTGATTTTATATTTGTTAAAAATATAAAATCGGTTACAGTTGTTAAAACCGTAACCGACAAAATAAACGAAAAGCTTCCGTCTGACCACTACCCTGTTGTAGCGGACATTATTTAATATTAAAGTATCTTTTAAACTTTCTGACGAGCTTTTTATAAATTCGCTTAGGAAGTTTTCCTTTTATAAAATTCAAGAACTTATCAGTTAAAACTGTTATGGGCTTAAACTGATATTCTCTTTCGTTTAACGGTAAGCTATAAAGCTTTCTGAATTTCATCGTAAGAAAATTTGTGCCTGAGATTTTTCTTTGCCTGTTAATCTGCACTTTGTATTTAATTATATTGAAGAAAAAGCCATGAATATTAATTGTTCTGTAAATCAATTTATAAAGGCTGATAAAAGAAGGTCTGTTCATGGAGACAGAAGACATAACCTCAACTTCTGCATTTTCGCATTCAGCTTGACCAAAATAATAAAGAGCGGGGAAACAATTTAACAGTGCTTCTATACCTTCTGCAGAAAGAAGATAGGCTCTATCGGTTACTTCTATTATAGCCCCCTCTTTTAAATTACTTACTTTATATGTATTAACGATTTGAACAATAGCATTACCTATTGATTTAACCGCTTTTTCTGCAAATTTATCAGCAAGTTGGTCGGTGAATTTAGCATCAACTTTAGGAATGAACTGATAACCGAAAGTGAAATCGCGAACATATTTTACAGAAAAAGTGATATTATCTTCACTGATTTCAATTTCTTTAGGAGAATTTGGCGGAATGTTTAAAACACTTTTATCTTCAAATATGAGCTCCGCGCTCAAATCCTTTGATTTATTTTCAAAATAGATTTTCATATTGCAAAATCCTTTTTAAAAAATCCGCCCAAGGCTTCTCGGGCGGATAATTTTATTATTACAGTTTCATTGCAACGTCCCAAGCCTTCCAGATAACTGTACGAAGGTTGCCTACTTTAAGAGCGTCACCGATAATGTGAACGTGCTTGCTCTTTTCAGCGATAGGAGCAGGCTTATAACCAACAGAAAGAATTACACTGTCAGCAGGAATAGTTTCTGTTTTGCCGTCCTTTGTCATAACTGTTACGCTACTGTCTGTGATTTCAGTTGTTTTTGTTTCAAGATAAACAGGAACCTTGTTTGTCTTGAAGAAGTCACGAAGATAGCTTGTGTTTGCAAGAGCAACACCGGGAGTGGTGATAAGGTCATCCTGCATTTCAACAATTGTGGGGTTTTTGCCCTGAAGATAAAGCTCATAAGCAATTTCGCAACCTGTAAGACCGCCACCAACAACTGTAACATTCTGACCAACTTCTTTATTGCCAAGAAGGAAATCAACTGCTTCAATTGCTTTTTCTGCGCCCTTAACGGGAATCTTGTTAGCAACAGAACCTGTTGCAACGATTACTTCATCTGCGCCGAGAGATGCAATATCCTTAACCTCTGTGTTCATATGGATTGTGATAGCATCATACTTCTTAACCTCACGGTTGTACCAAGCGATAAGGTCACGGTCTTTTTCTTTATAAGAAGGAGCAGCAGCAGCGATAAACACACCACCAAGCTTATCTGTTTTCTCATAAAGGTCAACCTTATGACCGCGCTGAGCGCAAACAATAGCAGCTTCCATACCACCGATACCGCCACCGATAACAGCAATTCTCTTGCTCTTCTTAGCGGGGATGATTTTATATTTCTTGGACTGCATTGTTTTGGGGTTGATAGCGCAACGGGAAAGACCCATTGTATCGAAAAGATCCTGAGTATTAGCATGACCCTTGGATGATGAGAAGTTGAAGCAACCTGCGTGACAGCAGATACAGGGCTTGATTTCCTCTACTCTGTCTTCAATAAGCTTTGTAATCCATTCGGGGTCAGCAAGGAACTGACGAGCAACACCAACTCCGTCGATTTTGCCTTCAGCAACAGCCTTAGCACCAACATCGGGTTCCATTCTACCTGCGCAAACAACGGGAATGTCAACAAATTTCTTGATATGAGCAACGTCATCAAGGTTACAGTTCTGAGGCATATACATAGGAGGATGTGCCCAGTACCATGAGTCATATGTACCGTTATCAGCATTAAGCATATCGTAACCTGCATCCTGAAGGTATTTTGCAGCCTTCTCAGATTCGGGCATAGCTCTACCAACTTCTGTATATTCTTCGCCGGGCATTGCACCATAGCAGAAGTCTTTCATTTTGGATTCAACTGAATAACGAAGAGAAACGGGGAAATCTTCACCGCAAGCCTCTTTGATAGCTTTAACAACATCAACTGCAAAGCGGTATCTGTTTTCAAAGCTTCCACCGTATTCATCAGTACGTTTATTGAAATATTCAATAGCAAACTGGTCAAGAAGGTAGCCTTCGTGAACAGCGTGAACCTCAACACCGTCAACACCAGCATCACGGCAAAGCTTTGCAGTCTTTGCGAATGCTTCGATAATCTCGTGAATCTGTTCAACTGTCATTTCAGGGCATTCAATATCGTGAGCCCAACGTGATTTCTGAGGGCTGGGAGATGCCAACTCGTGAGATGTATCAATAACAGGTTTGATAAGTGCACGAGTGAATTTGTTTTTATGTAAGGGTGCAATAAGCTCTGTAATAGCCCAGGAACGACCCATACCTGCTGTAAGCTGAATAAATAATTTTGCGCCTGTTTTATGGATTTCATCCATAAACTCTTTGAGCTCTTCGAACATCTTGGGGTTCTGCCAGAGCCATTTGCCCCAGAAGGTATCGCGCAAGGGTGCAATACCGGGAATGATAAGACCAACATTGTTATTAGCTCTTTCAAGGAAAAGCTTAGCCGCTTCCTTATCAAAATGGCAACCGCCGAGCTCAAACCAACCGAAAAGAGATGTACCACCCATGGGACACATAACGATACGGTTTTTGATTTCAACATTGCCTATTTTCCAAGGAGTAAACAATGCTTCGTACTGAGGATTCATTAAAACACTTCCTTCTCATTTTTTCACATCATAAATGTTCTATATTATAATAGTTTATTATATGAGTAATGTCAAGTTAATTTTTTGTCAAAGTAACATTCCCCCCAAAGGTTACAATTTTATTACAAACGATAAATTTTTATTGTTTTTCGATAAATCTTGTGATATATTCGCCCCAAGGAGATGATTTAATTTGAAACAATTGCAAAAATCCTTGAAAATAACAAAAATTATAGTAATACTTTTAGCGGCATTTTTCGCTTTCTTTTTATTAACCGCGCCACTCATCTTTAATTGGTACTGCGAGTTAACAGAAAACAGAGAAGGTGTTGCATATGTTTTAACTGCAGTTTTTTATGCTTGTTCACCATCTGCGGCGATTACTTTAATTTATACATTCAAATTCCTTAAAAATCTAGAACGAGGTGAAATCTTCACCGAAAAAACTGTTAAATACCTGAAAGTTCTTTCTTATGCTTGCCTTTCTGTTGTTCCCCTTTCAATACCTTTGTGCTTTTTCTTTTTGGCAGGCTTGCCCATTCCTGCGGCAGCAGGCTTTATGTGGTTAATTCTCAGAATAATCAAAAGTGCATTTGAATACGGAACTAATATAAAAAATGAAAACGATTTGACGGTGTAAATAATGGCAATAATTGTAAATTTAGATGTTATGCTTGCAAAAAGGAAAATGAGCTCGGGCGAGCTTGCAAGCAAAATCGGCTTAACCCAAGCCAACCTTTCAATATTAAAAACAGGCAAGGCAAAAGCGGTGCGCTTCTCTACCCTTTCTGCCATTTGCCGTGAGCTTGACTGCCAACCGGGAGATATACTCGAATATATCGAGGGTGACCAGGAGGATTAGTTATGAATAAGAAAACTTATCCGATTCTTAAAAATGACATTGTAGGTTTTATTTTTACTATAATTTCAACCTTTATAACAATAAGAATCGGCGCTCTGAATGGCTTTAATTTTGGTTTTACCATTAGTGGATTTGCACTTATTACAACAGGGCTTATTTACCTTTCTTCAAAGGAATGTAAAGATAAAGCTTTCTGCGCTTTTCTGACAATCGGTGCATTTGTGCTTTGTTGCAGTTATTCAATAACAAACGACGGACTTAGTAAGTTTTTAACATTCCTTTATCTTATTTTTATTTGTGCAACTTTATTCATAACAATATCAGGTAACAACGATGCCGAAAGTGGTACATATAGCTATGTTTTAAACACAGTTCAAAAATCTGTTTACTCAGTATTTGATAATTTTATGTTACCATTCAGAAGTCTTAAGGAATCTGCAAAACTTGAAAAATCTAAAAACTCTTTTCATCTTTTAATCGGACTTGGAATATCTATTCCTATTCTTTGTATTATTCTTCCCCTTCTCACAACATCTGATATTGCATTCAGCACTTTAATTTCATCTTTATTTAAAAATACTTTCGTTTTAATTGGTTCAATATTTGCAACGATAGTTGTCACACCTATTGTTTTTGCATTCTTATTCTCGATGAAGAAAAAGGATTTGACGGAAATTGTTGCTCCAACAATACCTGATAAGGTTTCAAAGGTTATCCTTAACACAATTTTAAGCGTAACTGCAGTTGTTTATTTAGCTTATCTTGTTTCTCAATTAGCTTACATTACAAAAGCATTCGCTTTTCTTCTCCCTGATAATTACAGCGCAGCAGAATTTGCAAGAAGCGGTTTTTTCCAGATGGGTGTTATTGCATTCATCAACTTCGTTATTCTTTTCTTATGCTCAACACTGGTTAAGAAAACTGAAAGTAAGAAAATCCCCGATTCAACAAAATCTCTTCTCATTTTCCTCTGCCTTTTCACAGTTTTTTATATTTCAACCGCATTTGTGAAAATGATGAAATATATTTCACTTTATGGTCTTACAAGATTAAGAGTCCTCACAAGCGTTTTTATGCTTATGCTGGCGGTTATTTTCATAATAATTCTTTTAAGACTTATCTTCACAAGACTTAAATACATAAAAGCAATTATTCTCGTTTGCACAATTACAATGATTAGCGTTTCAGTAATTGACATAAACACAGTTATTGCAAACTATAACTATAATGCTTATAAACAAGGCAAAATTAATATTGACGTTGAGCAAATTGGTTCATTGGGCGCAAGTGGTCTCCCGGTTCTTGTTAAGCTTTCGGAAGAAAAACCACTTGAAGAGAATTATGATGTTATATGCGAAATTGAAAATAATTCTTATGAAATTTATAATAACGGCTTTTATTCTATTTACGATATAGAAGAAATTGATTTAAAACAAACAAATATCTTCCAGAAAAATTATGTTTTGAAACAAGGTAAAATTGCATTAAGCAAATTCGTTAAAAACAACCCGAATTTTGATTATGAAAAATTCTATGCGGAATATTACGAAGAAGAGTATGATGAGGATGAGGGTTGGTATTGAGGTAGATTACAATGAAAAAGAATGTAAAACGAATACTACTGTTATCACAAATACCTGCAATATTGTTTTTATCGATATACTTCATTTGCAAAATATTACTAAAGAATGATTATGAATTATTTCTTTTCGGAGTCACTTGGCTGAAAAGCACTCACGATATCAGCTTCACTGTCTTTTTGATTATTGAATTTATTACGGTTGTCATTTTATTGATAAAAACTAAAAAGCCTTTGTTGATAGCTTTAGATGTTGTTTTATTACCGGTTTTGCTTTTGCAAATTTTTGCAATTGATTTTAAAACTGACACGCTCAGGTCAATAAAAGAATACTCATTCGAACAATTTGAAAAGTCCATTGTTATTGAAAACCGAAGCTATCTTTTAAGCGGTAATTCAATAATTCACGAAAAAATCAATAGTTTTTTAATACGAAAAGTGACAAGTGTAGACGGTGATGACGGGCGTTGTCCTTTAAATGATGAAAGCGAGTTTACTATTGAGGTTAATAATAATGAAATTTGTTTTTACTATTTTTATGATTATGACAGAAGCGAAGATGCAATCGAAAAACATATAATCAAATATGAAAACGGGCGTTATATTGCAGGTGAAAAGAATGAATAAGATAAATAAAAAATTAAAAATCAGACCAGCTAATAAAAAGCTGATAATTATAATTGCCATTTTGATTTTTGTTGAAGCAACCGCATTCAGGTGTTATTTCGGTACTCTTAATCCATACATATCAGAACTTAATATTGTTTATACGCCAACTAAACCTGCTTACAAATTTCATCGTTGGTATTGGATTGATATATATGACTATTCTGTATTCCGATTAAGCAACAAAGAGGAAAAAATCATTATTCAGGAAGCTGAAGATGGAAAATGGAGTGAGTTGACATCTAAACATATAGACAAGCTTGATAGTGTTGATTGTTCTGAAGTTTGGGGTTATATATACAGATACCATAAATGCTACATTTGTATATATGATGAACAGAACAATCAAATCGTCACAGATTCTGACAATGACATTCCTCCCAATAAGATTATATTTTTATATGATACTCAAACCAACAAATATTATTGTGTGTTTGAAACAATGTAAAACACTTGCCTTTTTACTGCTTTCATTGTATAGTGAAAGCAGTAAATTTTTTAGGTGATTTTATGAAACCAAATATTATTTTTTATTTTTCAGACCAACAGCGTTGGGATACGCTTAATAGTGAAATAATGCCTAATGTCTGGGAATTAGGTGAAGAGGGAACCATTTTTGAAAATTCCTTCACCTGCCAGCCTGTTTGCGGACCTGCGAGAGCTTGCCTGCAAACCGGGCAATATGCAACGGAAAACGGTTGCTTCTGGAATGGTATTCCCCTGCCCGAAAACACAAAAACAATGGCAGATTATTTCAATGAAAACGGCTATGATACCGCTTATATAGGCAAATGGCATCTTGCCTCCGACAGAGCAAAGGGCATTGGTTTCCATTGCGAAAAAACTGCAGTACCTGAAGAGAAGCAAGGTGGTTATAAATATTGGAGAGCGGCAGATGTTCTTGAATTCACCTCTCATGGTTATGATGGTTATGTATTTGATGAAGATGGTAACCAAATTGATTTTACAGGCTACAGAGCAGACTGCATAAATGATTTTGCGGTTGAATATGTTAATAATCATAATAGCGAAAAGCCGTTTTTTATGTTCATTTCTCAGCTTGAACCCCATCATCAGAATGACAGAGGTCATTTTGAAGGTCCTGTTGAAGCAATTGAAAAATACAAGGATTACCCCATTCCCGAGGATTTAACATTCCTTAAGGGCGATTATAAAGATGAATACCCCGATTATATTGCCGCAATAAACCGACTTGATGAAAATGTTGGTAAATTGGTTGATGCGCTGAAAGAAAAGGGTATTTATGATAATACTGTTATTATTTACACAAGCGATCATGGATGCCATTTTAAAACCCGAAACTTTGAATATAAAAGAAGCTGCCACGAATCAAGCATACATACTCCTCTGGTTTTCGGTGGTGGTGCTATTGAGAAAACTGATAATAAGGATTGTTTAGTAAGCCTTATTGACTTACCTCCTACAATTTTAAATCTTGCAGGAATTAGCATTCCCGAAAGCTATTCAGGTAATGTTTTGCCTATAAATGAAGCAGATGAACCTGAAAGAGATTGTGTTTTTGTTCAGATAAGCGAATCGCATATAGGCAGATGTGTAAGAACAAAGGATTGGAAATACTCTGCAAAGGCAATAGGCTCAGGTTGGCACAAATCAAAGGCTGTTCATTATTTTGATGATTTTCTTTATGATTTGAAAAACGACCCTTGCGAGAAAAACAACCTTGTTAATGACGAAAACTATTCAAAGGTTTTGCAACAAATGAGAACCCTGCTTTCAAGAGAAATGGTAAATGCAGGTGAGAAAAAGCCGAGGTTTCATAAGGCGGTGAAGGTTAGGGAACATTAAAAGAAAGAGCGGAGATGAATCAGCAGATTCGTCTCCGTTAAATGTTATTATATAATTATCAACGGCTATGCCGTTGTATTTCATCAATTTCATAAAAATTGCATATCATCAAGGCGTATGCCTTGTATATCATCATTGCGAAGGCTTTTTTTGATACACGCTACGCGTGATGATATACAGTCCTAACGGACTGATGATATACCATTGCTTTCGCAATGGATAAAAAAAAGTCGTTCCGAAGAACGAGATTTTTTGGCAGAGGCAGAAGGACTCGAACCCTCAAGGACGGTTTTGGAGACCGGAATGTTACCATTACATTATGCCCCTATATTAACTTAAAAATATGGTGGACCAACAGGGACTCGAACCCCGGACCAACCGGTTATGAGCCGGTTGCTCTA
>JAZUOL010000044.1:0-5480 GCA_045604605.1 Acutalibacteraceae bacterium
GCAAATAGCAAATAGCAAATAGCAAATAGCAAATAGCAAATAGCAAATAGCAAATAGCAAATAGCAAATAGCAAATAGCAAATAGCAAATAGCAAATAGCAAATAGCAAATAGCAAATAGCAAATAGCAAATAGCTAACTGCTAATTGCTAACAGCTAATTGCTAACAGCTAATTGCTAACAGCTAATTGCTAACAGCTAATTGCTAACAGCTAAATTTAATAAAAAACTTGACATTTTATATTTAATATGGTATCTTTGAGGAAATTGAATAAAAGGCGTTGAAGAAAAGGGCGCAATTATTTCACCTTTCAGAGAAGTGGCGGTTGGTGCAAGCCATAGGTTGAGAGATTGATGTTTGTAGTTTCCGAGCCGGGAGGAAGAAAGGCTTTCGCTTAGTAGAACCTCTCCGTGATTGCTGCGTAAAGGCATAGAAGTTGATGGACTTCGAGAGAGGCAGTTTTTAACTGCAATTTGAGTGGTACCGCGGGTATAAATTTTGATTTTTACTCGTCTCAAAGAATATCTTTGGGACGAGTTTTTTATTGTGTCCCACCGAAAATGGAGGATTTGAAGAATGGACAAAATGACCGGACTTGATTTTAAAATCAAGGAAATGGCCGCACGTATTCGAGAGTTACGTGAAATTGAAGGTTACACCATTGCAGAAATGGCTACTAAAACAGGTGTGAGCGAAAGTGAATATCTTGCTTGCGAAAATGGCGAAAGTGACCTTAACTTTGCTTCCATTTACCGTTGTGCTCTTGCTTTCAATGTTGACGTTTCAAGCATTATTGAGGGTAGCACACCAAAGCTTACAAACTATGTTTTCACAAAAGCAGGTAAAGGACAGAAGATTGAAAAAGCTCATGGTATGACTTATTTCAACCTTGCTTCCAAATTTAAAAACAAAATTGCTGAGCCTCTTTTTGTTGAAGCTACATACAGCGAAGAAAATCAGAATAAAGATATTGAGCTTACCTCTCATGACGGTCAGGAGCTTGACATTGTTGTTGAAGGTAAATTAAAGGTTCAGGTTGGTGAGCATTCCGAAATCCTCGGACCCGGTGACAGTATCTATTATGATTCTCTTACTCCTCATGGTATGATTGCTGTTGATGGTAAGGATTGTACCTTCTATGCTATTGTTCTTAATCCATCAGGTGAGCCTATTCCTGAGCTTCAGCATGTTAAGACTGAAGAATATAAAGCACCTGCAAAGATTAAGGAAGATAAAAAAGAAAGAATTTATCATAAATTCATTGATGTTGAGCGTAACGAAAAGGGTACACCTACATCAATTAAGTTTAAGAATACAGAAAACTTTAACTTTGCTTTTGACCTTATTGATGCTCTTGCAGACAGAGAGCCTGATAAAATGGCTATGCTTCATATCGCAAGAGATAAAACCGAAAGAAGATTTACCTTTAAGGATATGAAGAAAGGCTCTGCTCAGGCAGCTAACTATTTCAAATCTCTCGGTATCAAAAAAGGCGACAGAGTTATGCTTATTCTCAAGCGTCACTATCAGTATTGGTTTGCGATGCTTGGTCTTAATAAATTGGGCGCAATCGGTATTCCTGCACCAAATCAGTTGCAGGAGCACGACCTTGAATATCGCTTCCAGGCTGCAGGTGTTAAAGCAATTATTTGTACAACCGATGGCGATGTTGCAAATCAGGTTGATTTAGCTGCAGCAAAATGCCCAGATTTAAAAATCAAAATTGCAGTTGGCGAAGAACGTGATGGTTGGAGAAACTATGACGAAGAAAGTAAGCTCTTCAGCTCTCACTATGAAAGAGGGGAGAATGCTCCCGGTGGCGATGATTTGATGCTTATGTTCTTCACATCAGGAACAACAGGCTATCCAAAAATCGCTGCTCACAGCTATACATATGCCCTCGGTCATTTCCATACTGCAAAATTCTGGCACAATGTTGACCCTGATGGTCTTCATTTCACCATTTCCGATACAGGTTGGGCAAAGTCTATGTGGGGTAAATTCTACGGACAGTGGCTCTGTGAAGCAGCTCTTTTCGTATATGACTTTGACCGTTTTGATGCAGCAGACATTCTTCCTATGTTTGCTAAACACAATATCACAACCTTCTGCGCACCACCCACAATGCTCAGAATGATGATTAAGCAGGATATTTCAAAATATGATTTCTCATCTGTTAAGCATATGTCAACTGCAGGTGTGGCTCTTAACCCCGAGGTTTATCGCCAATTTGAAAAGGCAACCGGGCTTCAGATTCTTGAAGGCTTCGGTCAGACCGAAAGCACTATGATTATCGGTAATATGACAGGTGCACCTCATAAAATCGGTTCAATGGGTAAACCTGCTCCCATTTACGATGTTTGCCTTGTTGATGCAGACGGTAACAAGGTTAATGTCGGTGAAAACGGCGAAATCGTTGTTAATGTTAAAGATGGAGCACCCTGCGGTCTCTTTAAAGGCTATTACAACGATGAAGAAAAGACCAAAGAGGTTTGGCACGATGGCTATTACCATACAGGTGACGTTGCCTGGATGGACGAAGACGGCTTCTATTGGTACGTTGGTCGTGTTGATGACGTTATCAAATCATCGGGCTATCGTATAGGACCATTTGAAATTGAAAGCGTTATTATGGAGCTTCCATATGTTCTCGAATGTGGCGTTTCTGCTGCACCTGATGAGGTAAGAGGACAGGTTGTTAAGGCAAGTATCGTTCTCGTTCCCGGTAAAGAGGGTACAGAGGAGCTTAAAAAAGAAATCCAGCAGTATGTTAAGGAGAAAACAGCTCCTTATAAATACCCGAGAATTGTTGTTTTCCGTGATGAGTTACCAAAAACAACAAGTGGAAAGATTCAAAGAAATAAATTATAATGTATATAAGAGTACAGGAAGAAGAGTTTGTTGTTAGTAACACTTATGATGTTTGGAAGCTTGCTTCCCCGACACTCCTCACTCCTAACTCCTCATTCCTAACTTGAAAGTAGGTGAATTAAGATGCAAACTAAACGAATGACCCTTTTCGCAGGTCACTATGGTAGCGGTAAAACAAATATTGCCGTAAACTATGCTTTGTATCTTAAAAGCCTTGGTGAAAATGTTGTTATTGCCGACCTTGATATAGTAAATCCTTATTTCAGAACTCGTGACAGTCTTGAAGATTTAGAGAATGCAGGAATTAAGCTTATTTCTTCTCAGTTTGCAAGTTCAAATGTGGATTTACCTGCTTTGCCCCAGGATGTGTATTCTCTTCTTGACAAACGAGAAGAAAAAGCCATAATGGATATAGGCGGTGATGACCGAGGTGCTTATGCTCTCGGAAGATATGCAGATGCTATTAAAGACGAAGATGATTATGAAATGCTTTTCGTTTTCAATAAATATCGACCTTTAACTCCTGATGCAGAATCTGCATTTGAAATAATGCAGGAAATTGAAGCGGCGTGTAAAATAAAATTCACAGCAATTGTTAACAACTCCAATCTTGGTGAACTCACCACAGAAGAGGATGTTATAAATTCGGTTGACAGTGCCGAAAAATTATCAGAATTAACGGGGCTTCCTGTTAAAATGACAACTGTCACAGAAAAATTAGTAAATAATCTCAACGGAAAGGTTGAAAATCTGTTTCCGCTGACTTTACAAAAAAAGATAGTATAATAGATTTTTCCTGAATGGAGGCAGAAAAATGGCAAAAGTAACATTCGCAGAAAATGTTTGCAAGGGTTGCGGTTTGTGCGTAACTGCTTGTCCCAAGAAAATCGTGGAACTCGATTCTGCAAAGCTTAATGCAAAAGGACATCATCCTGCACATTGTATTGATGAAAGCAAGTGTATCGGTTGCGCATTTTGTGCAACAATGTGCCCTGACTGTGCTATAACTGTTGAAAGGTAAGGTGAAATAAATGGGTGAGAAAGTTTTAATGAAAGGTAATGAGGCTATTGCCGAAGCTGCAATCAGAGCAGGTTGTATGCATTATTTCGGTTACCCCATTACTCCTCAGACAGAAATTGCCGCATATATGGCAAAAAGAATGCCCAAAGTAGGTGGCGTATTCCTTCAGGCAGAAAGTGAAATTGCTGCTATTAATATGGTTCTCGGTGTTGCCGCAACAGGTAAACGCGTTATGACCTCATCTTCAAGCCCCGGAGTTTCTCTTAAGAGCGAGGGTATTTCTTACATAGCAGGCTCAGATGTTCCTGCACTTATTGTTAATGTTCAGCGTGGTGGCCCCGGTCTTGGTGGTATTCAGCCCTCACAGTCTGACTATTTCCAGGCTGTTAAAGGCGGTAGCCATGGCGATTTCAAGAAAATCGTTCTTGCACCTGCATCAGTTCAGGAAATGGCAGACCTTACAAGCACTGCATTTGACCTTGCTGATAAGTACAGAATGCCTGCAATGATTCTTGCAGACGGTACTCTCGGTCAGATGATGGAGCCTGTTGAGCTTCCCGATACAGCTCCCAATACTTTTGATAAGCCTTGGGCTCTTACAGGTACAAAAGGGGAGAGAAAGCACAATATTGTTAACTCTCTTTACCTTAAACCCGAAGAGCTTGAAAAAACAAACTTCGAGCGTTATGCAAGATATAAAACAGTAGAAGAGAACGAAGTTCTTTTTGAAGAATATCTTATGGATGATGCAGATATTTGTGTTGTTTCCTTTGGTATTACAGCTCGTGTTGCTAAAAACGCTATCGTTGAAGCACGTGCAAAGGGTATCAAGGTTGGTATGATCCGTCCCATTACCCTCTGGCCCTTCCCCGAGAAGGTTCTCAGAGCTGCGGCAGATAAATGCAAAGCATTCCTTTGCGTAGAAATGAATATGGGTCAGATGATTGAAGATGTTAAGCTTGCAACAGAATGCAAGAAGCCCGTATATCTTTGCAATCGCACCGGCGGTATGATTCCCGCTCCCGAAGAAGTGCTTGCAAAAATTGAAGAAATCAATGAAGGAGGTAACAAATAATGGTAGTATTCGAAAAACCGAAAACATTAACTGATGCACCGCTTCACTATTGTCCCGGTTGTACTCATGGTATTATTCACAGACTTGTTGCCGAGGTTATTGATGAACTCGGTATCGAAGGCAGAACTATCGGTGTTGCTCCCGTTGGTTGTTCTGTTATGGCTTATGATTATTTCACCTGCGACTTTATTCAGGCTCCTCACGGTAGAGCTCCTGCAGTTGCAACAGGTGTAAAGAGAGCAGACCCCGAAAACAATGTTGTATTTACATATCAGGGTGACGGTGACCTTGCTTCTATCGGTATGGCTGAAACAGTACACTCTGCAGCTAGAAACGAAAATATCACAATCATCTTTATCAATAACGCTATTTATGGTATGACAGGCGGTCAGATGGCTCCTACATCACTTCCTGGTCAGGTAACACAGACTTCTCCATACGGCAGAGATGTTAACCACTGCGGTTATCCTATTCGTGTATGTGAGATGCTCTCTGAGCTTGAGGGACCTGAGT
>JAZUOL010000045.1:0-3392 GCA_045604605.1 Acutalibacteraceae bacterium
GAAAAAGGTTGAAGGTAATAACTTTGCAATCCGCCGTAATGTTCTTAAATATGATGATGTTATGAACAAACAGCGTGAGGTTATTTACGGTCAGCGTAACCAGGTGCTTGACGGTGAGGACATCAGCTCACTCATCCAGAAGATGATTGTTGACACCATTTCCGAAATGGTTGACTTCTACTGTCCTGTAAATGTTCCAAAGAATGAATGGAACTTAAAAGGTCTTTTGACAAAGTACGCATGGCTCATTGAAGAAAGCGACATTGAGGGTCTTGATAAAACCGAGGATATTGCTGAGGTTCTTCTTGACAAGGCACAGGAAATTTACGACAGCCGTAAGGAAGAATACGGTGAGGAAACCATTAAAGAAATCGAGCGTGTTGGCTTGCTCAGAAACGTTGACCTTCGTTGGATGGAGCACATCGACACAATGGATCAGCTCAAGCGCAGTATGAATCTTATGGGCTACGGTCAGAAAGACCCGGTTATTGTTTTCCGTGACCAAGGTCTTGATATGTTTGAAGAAATGACAAACGGCATCCGTGAAGGTACTGTTGATTTCGTTTTACAATCAAGGGTGCGTAAAGAAGTTCCTATGGAAAGAAAGCAGACTGTTAAAATCACTTCCCAGTCAGGTTCTGACGACGGAACAGTAAAAAAAGAGCCTAAAAAGGCAGATAAAAAACCCGGCAGAAATGATCCCTGCCCCTGCGGTAGCGGTAAGAAATACAAAAAATGCTGCGGAATTAATGAGTAAACAAAAATCCCGTCCGATTTGGACGGGATTTTTTAGTTGCAGGTTGAAAGTGGTTAAAGGCGTAAATTGCACCATATTATAGCTTGCCTTGTGCTCGCTTCTCTGGTGTTCTTATGAATCTTATGATTCCCATAAAGACGAGAAGGACTACAGCACCTGCTACAGCATAACCCTTCATTTTATCAAAATTGCTCTCTGTTTCGGCTTCAAAAACATTTATAGAATCAAAAACCTCTTTATAGTTATCTTTCTTGCCTTCATCCGGCGTTGTGTAGGTGAAAGTATATTTATAATCCGTTCCGCCGAATTCATACATTGTCTGATAATAAACAAGGGTTTTATTATTTTTTGTTATAGTGGTTTTAATCTGACAAACAAGTGCTTTTTTCCCGCTTTTATGCTTTTGTTTTTCAGCGCTCAGAAATTTCAATTCAAACTTATCTGCAAAGCCCTTCATAACCTTTTCAGATTCCTGACTGAGCGTTTCTGTATATTTTTCTATATCTTTTTCAGACATATTTTCAACGCAGAAAACTTCATTTTCCACTGTATTATCTCCGTGACTTACAGTAAAAACATCTCCGCTTCCGTCACCAAATGTAACACTGCTTTCGTTTTCTCCTGTTTGCTCAAAGCCTTCCGGCAAATTTATCGAAAAACGGTCTGGGGCGTTAAATTCTTCCGCACCTGCGCTGATCACAAAGGTGCATAGCATTAATAAAGCAAAAACAAGACTGATTACTTTTTTCATATGTTTTCCTCTTCCAAAAACTGCACCAAAGGGGTTCCTTTGATGCAGTTTTTTAATTTAATCCTCGTCTTCCTCATCCTCGTCATCAGGTTCAACAGGAGTGATTTCAACTTTGATTTTTTCAATTCGTCTGTCCTCAACCTCAAGGACTGTGAATTTGACATTTTCAAAAACAACCTCATTCATTTCGCCGTTTTTGGGAATGCACTGAAGCTCGTCCATAATAAAGCCTGCAAGGGTTTCATAATCGCCCTCGGGAAGCTCTTTACCGATAAGCTCATCAATTTCTTCAATATCAATTGTGCCTTCAACGGTGAAGGTGTTTTCATCAATTTTTGAGATTTCCTCTTCTTCCTCGTCATATTCGTCCTGAATATCTCCCATAACGGCTTCAACAATATCTTCAAGGGTAACAATGCCTGCTGTTCCGCCATATTCATCAACAACAACTGCCATCTGAATACGTTTCAGGCGCATTTCCTTAAAGAGCTCACCGCAAGCTTTTGTTTCGGGAACGAAATAAGGTTCTCTCATTATATTCTTTAAAGTTCCTTTGACTTTAACTTCTTTACCAACATACTTGAGCAAATCTTTAATATAAACTATGCCCACAATGTTATCAATATCCTCATCGTAGAGAGGAATTCTTGACCTGCCGTTTTCAATGGCAAGCGCCATAAATTCTTCGAGAGTTGTGTCATTAACATCTGCTGCAACAACATCGGTACGATGAGTCATAACATCCCCTGCGTCCATATCGTCAAACTCGAAGATATTATTTATCATTTCCTTCTGGTCGTCTTCAATAACGCCCTTTTCGCCACCAACATCAACCATCATTCTGATTTCTTCTTCGGTAACAACCTCTTCATCTGCATTAGGGTCGAAGCCTAAAAGACGAACCACACCATTGGTTGAAAGAGAAAGGAATTTAACAAAGGGTGATGTAAGCTTTGCAATTACATAAAGAGGTTTTGCAACTGCAAAAGCCACTTTTTCCGGGATTTGCATACCAATTCTTTTGGGAACAAGCTCTCCAAGAACAAGTGAAAAGTATGACATAATCAAAGTAATAAGCACAACCGCAACAGGTGAAACAATATTTTCCGGAACTCCGAATTTACCTGTAACAGCATCTGTAAGCATTTCTGCAAAAGATGTAGCCGCAGAAGCAGATGTTAAAAATCCTGCTAAGGTTATACCTATCTGAATCGTGGAAAGAAATTTTGTAGGGTTCTTTGTAAGCTTTAAAACAAGCTTTGCTTTTTTGTGGCCATCCTCTGCCATTTTCTCCATTTTTGCATCATTAAGAGAAATAACGGCAATTTCTGCCATAGCAAAATATGCATTTACAAGAATAAGCGCCAGCAGTAAAAGAATTTTTAATACCAAGCTTCCTCCTGCTGAGTTTTGTGAAAGTTCAATTGCTTGGGCCAAAACGAAATTAGGTCCGGGGTCATCCATAATTGGATTTGCTCCTTTCAGAAATAAAAAATATTATGCAGCATGAAAATACACTATACCACATTAGCATATATTATACATTTATTTCTACTGTTTTGTCAATGTTTCAGGACAATTTTTACAGTAGCTGTACCCATTCTATGAAGCGGATTCTGCAGTTTGTGAAAAAATCCTCAAAATGTACGAAATATTGTTAAATTTTCCACGATTTTTTGGGTTTTTGCGGTTTACTTTTCGGGAAATAAGTGTTATTATGTTTGGTGGTATGTAATAATACCTATTACATTATAGTGTTTTTAAATTGATATTTTTTATAGGAGGAAATACTATGGCTAGAAAAATGAAAACCATGGACGGTAACAATGCCGCTGCTTATGTGTCTTATGCATTCACAGAAGTTGCAGGTATTTACCCCATCAC
>JAZUOL010000046.1:0-19779 GCA_045604605.1 Acutalibacteraceae bacterium
CAGAGCAGATTTAGGTGCGATTTCTGCTTTTTCAAGTAGTGAAAAAATTGAGAGAGAAATTCTCGATGATGAAACGATAGTTTTCAAACCCGAGAATGCAAAAGCAGGCTTTATTTTTTATCCCGGTGGTAAGGTGGAATATACTTCATATATCCCTTTAATGGATGCACTTGCAAGAAAAGGTATTATGTGTGTGCTTTTAAAAATGCCCTTTAACCTTGCTGTGCTTGATGTGAACGGGGCAGAGGGGATAAAAGAAATGTTCCCTGAAATAGAAAATTGGTACATTGGTGGTCATTCCTTAGGTGGCTCAATGGTGGCTACTTATCTTGCAGACAATGTTGAGGATTTTGACGGACTCGTTCTTTTAGGTTCATATTCTACAGCGGATTTATCAAAAGGAAATGTTAAGGTCTTATCTGTTTTCGGTAGCGAAGATAAGGTTATGAATAAAGATAAATATGATGAAAACAAAATCAATCTTCCGAAAGATTTTTCGGAAGAAATAATTCATGGCGGTTGCCACGCATATTTTGGTATGTACGGTGATCAGGATGGTGACGGAACACCCACGATTACAAACGAAGAACAAATTCAGGAAACTGCAAATATTATAAAAGCGTTTATAAATGAATAAAAGAAAACTGCTGTCAATCAAAAGGTTGACGGCGGTTTTTTCCGTTTGCTTTAATATAGATACCGAATGGTTAAATTCTATTGAATGTTTTAATGTGTTTTTGCTAATATGATTTTGCAAGGAGGCGCTGAAATGAAATGCAAAGTTTTTATCGATAAAAACCACGAAGAAGAGGTGATTATTTATTCTCATCAAAGGAATGCTCTGGTGGAACAGTTAGAAAGTCTTGTTAATGCTCAGGAGGTTGAACTGATAGGTTATAAAGAACAGGAAGCCGTAAGACTTGATTTGCTGGATATTTTCTGTTTTATCTGCGAGAATAACAAGGTTTATGCAATTACTGAAAAAGAAAAATATAAAATTAAATTAAGGCTTTATCAGCTGGAAGAGAGGCTGCCGCAGAATTTTGTTAAGCTCAATCAATCCTGCATAGGAAATATCAGTAAAATCAAAAGGTTTAAAGCTTCTTTTGGCGGTTCTCTTTCGGTTGAATTTAAAAACGGATATGCGGACTGTGTTTCGCGCAGGCAAATAAAAACGGTCAAAGAAAGGTTTGGTTTTTATGAATAAATATATTAAAGAGTTTTTTCGCAGAGGTTTAATGTTCGGTGGCTTCGGACCGATTGTTGCAGGAATAGTTTATTTTGTTGTTTCAAAAATATCCGCCTCTTTTATTTTAAGCGGAACGGAGGTTTTTTGTGCAATAATCTCAACATATATTCTTGCTTTTTTACAAGCTGGTGCGACTGTTTTTAATCAGGTTGAAAATTGGTCTTTGATGAAATCTCTTTTCTGCCATTTCTCAACCCTTTTTGTTGCTTATACCTCTTGTTATCTTTTGAATTCATGGATTCCCTTTGATTACAGAGTTGTATTGATTTTTATAGGCTTTTTTGTTGTGGTGTATTTTGCGATATGGTCAATAGTTTATTTCAGTATTAAGGCAACAAGTAAAAAATTAAATATGAAGCTATAATAAAAATGTACTGTAAAAAACGAGTTTTTTTACAGTACATTTAATATTTATGGCTGATAGGGTATCGGAACAGCTTCTGTATTGGATTCAATATCTATGAAATTATTGTGTTCATAGTAATAGGGTTGCATACGAATGTGCCTGCAGAAGCCGTGCATGGGTGCATAAAGCTGGCCTTGGTTAAGCCTTAAGCAAGGGGCTTCCATTTCATATTCACCACTATCGGTTACAACTTTAGTTGAGTTTTCTGTGAATTCTGCAGTTCTGCCATATACACCGATTTTGATTTTTCCCTCTGTTCTTTCAACATCTCCACCGATGAAGTTTATAATCTGTCCGATAGGAAGATACCAGATATTATCAACATTTTGGGGTAATGTTCCTGTAGCGCAAAGTCCTAAATCATAGCCCTTGAATTTAATTCGGGGGCGATCATAGAGGGGAGCGGTATCAATGGGGGTAATAAGGTCATTTTTCTTATCAATTGTGCAAACATCAATGATTTTAACATTTTCAAGATATGCGGTTAAAGTGCATTTGTCGCCGTCGATGTCAACAATAGTGTACATTGATAATTCTTCTTCATGACAATAGGTTTTCGCGTTCCAGACTTTAGGAACAACTCTTGTTCCGGGAGGGTTGCGGTGGCTTGAGCCTAAGTTATAGTGAATTGTACCTTCCGAGGGCTTGTCAAAAAGACCTTCTCCGCGTCTTGGGTATGAACGGGCAAAGGAATGCTCGTGACCTGAGAAAACGATGTCATATTTGTCCATACCGTCACGAAGAGCGGGGTATGTATCGTCACATTCAATTCCGGGACCACCATAGCAAACGGGGAAATGGTGAACGGCAAATTTCCATTTTTTATCTGTTTTTTCTGCCTGCTCTATGAGCCAATCGTTCATTTCCTCATAACCGCTTGTACCGATAATGGAGAAATGCACATTACCATAATCAAAAGCATGGTTAGCAATTGGTCTTTCAACGGGTCCGTTGTGCTCATAACTGCCCCAGAGCTGATTTGTGAAGTATGTTGCATATTCGGAATAATACTTATCTTCTTTTGTAAAATAACTGCTGAAGCCCATATCATCGTGGTTACCCATACAGAACATTACGGGCATCGATTCACAAATACCTTTAAGACCTTCAAAAAGTCCTGTCCATTGAATATCGGTCTGACCGCAGTTTGTGTTATCACCGGCGGTGAGAATGAATTCACATTCGGGATGCTCTGAAAGGAATTTTTTTAATAATTCACGAAGAACAGAATAATCTGCAGGGGGTTCTGCATCGCCTGCCTGAATATCTGAAAGGCAGATGAAAGAGAATTTTTCTGCATTTTCCTTTGCAGTTTTAAATGAATAAGCTTCACTTCTGTTTTCATTATCACCGCAAGTGTATTCATATTCAGTAGCAGGTTTAAGACCTTTCATATCTGCAAAAAAGAAATGGCTTTCATCCATATCTGTGGTAAAAGGATGCTTGAGAGCATCTGCTTTCATCCATTCTGCAGTACCTTTTTCTCTATAAAGAGCGTAACCGTTTTCAACAGTTGTATCTGTTCTCCAACGAACCGTCATTGAACGAGATGCATCACCTTTTATGGAGAGCATAATCTGGTCGGGCTGAGGCTGTGAGCCTCTTATGGTTTTCCATTCTGCTTTTGTTATCACAAAAATCACTCCCTTTGGGAAATTAAGTATATTTTAACATTTTTACAATAAATTGCAATGGATTTAGTAGTTTTATTTTATTGATATAATGAAAAAAGAGTGGTATAATCAAAACAACAAAAAATCAGGAGAAGAGCAATGAAATTTATATCTTGGAATGTTAACGGCTTTAGGGCTTGTTTAACAAAAGGCTTTGAAGAATTTTTTAAAGAGGTGGATGCAGATTTTTTCTGTATTCAGGAAACCAAAATGCAACCCGGTCAGGCAGAGTTCGAAACTCCCGATTATCATCAATACTGGTACAGTGCAGAAAAAAAAGGATATTCAGGTACCGCAATTTTTGCAAAAAAAGAGCCTTTAAGCGTCAGCTATGGTCTTGGTATTGAAGAGCATGATCACGAGGGTAGAGCAATCACCCTTGAATATGAGGATTTTTATCTTCTTTGCGTTTATACTCCCAATGCTCAAAGAGAGCTTGCAAGACTTTCATACAGAATGGAATGGGAAGATGCTTTAAGAGAATATATGAAATCTCTTGATAGCAAAAAGCCTGTAATTTACTGTGGGGATTTGAATGTTGCTCACGAAGAGATAGACCTCAAAAATCCTAAAACCAACCATTTCAGTGCAGGCTTCTCTGATGAAGAAAGAGGAAAGTTTACAGAGCTTCTTGAAGCAGGCTTTAAAGATACTTTCCGTAGCCTTTATCCCGAAAAGGTGCAGTATTCCTGGTGGAGCTATATGTATGGTGCAAGGGCAAAGAATGTTGGTTGGCGTATAGATTATTTTGTTGTTTCTGACAGAATTATTGACAAAGTTAAAGATAGTTTCATACTTAACGAAATTATGGGTAGTGACCATTGCCCTGTTGGTATAGAGATAGAAATATAAAAATTCCCCGAAAGAGTTTTTGCTCTTTCAGGGAAATTTTTATTCTTCAGGAGAGATTGACGGAAGGTTCCCGAGATTATCGTTTTCCCTACCATTTGGAACAGCTTTAAGATATTCTGTGTCACCGCGGTGGGCAATACCAACCCCTGAAATCTGTCCTTGTTTTGCCATATTAACCCCTTGTTGTTTTGAAACTACGCTGTTATCTGATAATTGATAGCCTGTAATTTTACCACCTTCCTTAACAAGCCCTGTGATGCTTTTTGCATTATTATCAGCCTGGGGAATCTGGTCAAGGGTGTTTTTGACATTGTTATAATTGTCCATTATACATACCTCTTTCAATATTAAAGATTCACATATATATTATTTCTGAAGATATAAATCTTTATTATTGCATTTAGCTTTTAAACAGCGGAAAAATATGTTATATTAAAAAAGAAAAAATTTTAAAAATAAATGTGACTTTTTGGGTAACCCATTCGTTTACATAGCAAGGGAGGGAAAAGTTTGAACTTGTCCCAAATGGGAAAATCTGATTTTGAGATAATTTATAACAGATATTCAGGTATTTTATACCGACTCTCTCTTTCTTATTTGCAAAGCGCTCACGATGCAGAAGATGCAGTCCATGATGTTTTTGCAAAATACATTTCAGAGCCTCATAATTTTAAAGATAAAGAACACGAGGAAGCCTGGTTTGTTAAGGTTACGGTTAACCATTGCCGTGATTTATTGAGAAAGAAAAAATATCGGAATCATTTATCTCTTGATGAGGTTCATCATTTGAAAACTGAGGAAGAAACCGAGAATAGTGGTGTTCTTGAAGTTTTAGGAAAACTTTCGGAAAGATACAAGGCGGTTATAATACTCCATTATCTTGAAGGTTATTCTATTGATGAAATTTCATTTATGTTGGGTATTTCCGCATCGGCAGTCAAAATGCGACTTTCCCGAGGCAGAGATTTGCTGAAAAATCTGATGAAAAAGGAGGATTGACCGTGTTTAACAAGGAAGAAATTGCGAAATATCAAAGCATTGCACCATCGGAAGACCTTAAAAAGCGTGTAATGGCAACATACGAGCAGGAAAAAGAAACCAAAAAACATAACACACTATATAAACAGCTTTCTTTGATTGCTGCTTGCATTGCTCTTGTTATTGGAGGAATGTTATTTGTCAGAACAGAGCCTGCGGAAGTTAAACTTTACGCAAACGGCGAAATGGTTGCCGAAAATTCTGTTGCTTTAGATGAATACGGCGTCAGTCTTGCTTCCCAAAGAAGTGTTTCAGATGAAATAGTAATTATTAATCTTGAAACAACGGCTTTTTTTAAGTCAGAAATAAAAGTTTCCCAAGGAGAAATAAGCGTTTTTGATAAAAAA
Source organism: Acutalibacteraceae bacterium (assembly GCA_045604605.1). GTDB lineage: Bacteria > Bacillota > Clostridia > Oscillospirales > Acutalibacteraceae > DTU089. The sequence continues at coordinate 5,566 of JAZUOL010000046.1, forward strand.
ACAGGCGAAGTTCTTTCTTCGGGAGAGGTTTGTTCTGCGAATGGTCAGGTATCAATTCAGTGGGTTGTTGAAAAGGAAAAAGTAAACAAGGCTGAAATTAAAATTTCAAATGCTTTTAATGAAGAGGTGTTTGAAATTGAATACAATGACAAAACAGAACAGAAAATCATAAAAAAGAAATAATTAAAAAGGAGTTTTAACAATGAAAAAAAGAATTTTATGTGCAGTATTGGCAGTAGTGATGGTGGTTGCTCTTGCAGCTTGCGGTACTGCTCCCAAGGATGACGAAAACAAGGTAACAATTGAATCTCCCGTTGCTCTTCTTGACAACGTTTGGGGCACCTTTGCAGAAGAAGAAAAATTCCCCGTTATGGGCGGTGACTTTGAAGCAGCAGTTAATGATGCTGCAGGTGAGTTCAATATTTCTGATGTTGAGAATGCAACTGCAACTCTTCACATTACAGAAGATTCACTTAAGCTTGTTGATAAAGTTGGTACAATTACACATGCTATGAATGCAAACACATTCTCTGCTGCTGCATACCACCTTGCAGATGCTGCTAATGCAGAAACACTTGTTAACTCTCTTAAAGACAGCATCAAGAGCACACAGTGGATGTGCGGTTTCCCCGACACTCTTATTATCTATACAGTAGCAGAGAATTACGTTGTTGCTGCTTTTGGTAATGCAGAAGCAATCGAAAGCTTCAAAACAAAGCTTGCAACAGTTTATGGCGAAAGCGCAACTCTCAATGTAGAGGAATCTCTCGCATAATTTTATTCAGATGATATTTTAAGTGCAAAAGCAGAAAGAGGATTAATATGCTTTTTTCAAGTATTCCTTTTCTTTATTATTTTCTGCCAAGTGTACTGATACTTTATTTTATCGCTCCCAAGAAATTAAAAAACACAGTTCTGATGCTTTCAAGCCTTGTTTTTTATGGTTGGGGCGAACCGAAATATGTAGTTCTTATGATAGCCTCAATCGTAATCGGATATTTTTCCGGAATTCTGATTGAGGCTTTTTCTCAAAAGAAACTGTCAAAGGTTTTCCTGGGTACTTCTGTTGTGGTTAATTTAGGCTTTCTTGCCTATTTTAAATATGCAGATTTCTTTATTGAAAACTTTAATGCTGTTACAGGACTTTCCGTTTCTTTACTGAGAATTGCTTTACCTATAGGTATCAGCTTTTACACTTTCCAGATTTTAAGCTATACAATTGATGTTTACCGCAAGGATGTTTCTGCACAAAGAAACATCATAAATCTTGCAGCTTATATCACAATGTTCCCCCAGCTTATTGCAGGTCCCATTGTAAGATATTCGGATATTGCAAAGCAGTTAGAGGAAAGAACACATTCCTTTGAGGGTTTTTCAAAGGGTATAAGAAGATTTGTTTTAGGTCTTGGCAAAAAAATTCTTATTGCCAATTCTTTGGGTGAGCTTTGCGATGTTTTCAAGGCTTCCGATGATAAATCGATTCTTTTCTACTGGCTTTATGCGGTTGCTTTCGGGCTTCATGTTTATTTTGATTTTTCAGGCTATTCCGATATGGCAATAGGTCTTGGCAGAATATTCGGGTTCAAATTTAACGAGAACTTTAATTATCCGTATGTTTCAAAAAGTGCCACTGAATTCTGGAGAAGATGGCATATGTCCTTGGGCACGTGGTTCAGAGATTATGTTTACATTCCCTTAGGTGGTAACAGAGTTTCAAAGCCAAGATGGTTTTTCAATATTTTTGTTGTCTGGTTTTTAACAGGCTTCTGGCATGGTGCGGATTGGAACTTTATAATATGGGGCTTGTTCTTTGCAGTCCTTCTTATTCTGGAAAAGGTTGTTCTGTTAAAATACCTTAATAAAACAAAGGTTATAAGCAGAATTTATACTCTTGTTGCAGTGGGAATCAGTTTTGTGATATTTAACGCAACCGATATGAAAGAGGCTTTTTCGTATATTGGCGGTATGTTCGGTGCAGGGGATGTACCATTTGTTTCAACATCGTTTTTCTACTATTTAAAAAGCTTTGCAGTAACACTTATTACAGGTATAATCGGTGCAACACCTGTTGTTAAAAATACTGTTGAGAAAGTATTTGAAAACAGCAAAGCTTCAAAATATATATGGATTTCAGAGCCAATAGCACTTGTTGCTCTTCTGATAATTATGACCGCTTACCTTGTGGATGGCTCATTTAATCCGTTTTTATATTTCAGATTTTAGGAGGTAGCTATGACCAATAAAACAAAACATATTGTTGTAACAGCTGTTATGGTAGCCTTCTTTCTGGTGCTTTCTGTTTTTGCATGGGTTAAGCCTGCTGACGATTTTTCTTTAAGCGAGCGCAGAAAGCTTTCGCAGCTTCCTGAATTAAGTTTTGATACAATCCTATCAGGGGACTTTATGAATAACTTTGAAAATTATACTCTTGACCAATTTCCTTTAAGAGATAATTTCAGAACACTTAAAGCCTTGGTTACACTTAATGTTTTTAACCAAAGTGCCAATAACGATATTTATGTTGCGGACGGTTTTGCAAGTAAAATTGAATACCCTTTAAATGAACAATCGGTTGAAAGAGCAGGTGAAAGATTCAGATATGTTTATGAAAAATATCTGAAGGTTACCAAAACAAAAAATTATCTTTCAATAATTCCCGATAAAAACTATTTTCTCGCAGAGAAAAACGGTTATCTTTCTGTTGATTATGAGAAAATGATTTCCACATTGCAAGAGAATACCGATTTTCTCACTTATATTGATATAGAAAAAGACCTTGAAATTTCAGATTATTATGAAACAGATACTCATTGGAAACAAGAAAATCTTGTTGATATAGCTGAGAAAATCGGAGAAGAAATGGGTGCAGATGTTAATACCGAATATGATGTTAAAACACTTGATGTGGATTTTTATGGTGTTTATTATGGTCAATCTGCTTTACCTCTCCCGGCAGAAAAAATAAAGTATCTTACAAATGATGCTTTGGAAAAATGCAGGGTGTTTGATTATCAGAACAATAAAGAAACTTCTGTTTATGATATGGAAAAAGCAGAGGGCAAAGATCCTTACGAAATGTTTTTAGGCGGTCCGCTTTCATTGATTACTATTGAAAATCAAAATGCGAAAACAGATAAGGAATTGATAATTTTCAGAGATTCTTTTGGTAGCGCAATTGCACCTTTGTTGGTTGAGGGTTATAAGAAAATCACACTTGTTGATATACGTTATATTCACCCGAATTTGCTCGAAAATTATATTGAATTCGATTCTCAGGATGTTTTGTTTTTATACAGCACATCAGTTCTCAATAACAGCGAAACAATTAAGTAATTATAAAAAATTCCTTGAAAGTGTATTAAGCTTTCAAGGATTTTTCTTTTTGTTGAATTATGGTTTTTTATAGAGTATAATGAAAACATAAAAGAGGTGTTTTTATGCTTACTAAACCAAAGCTTTCATCGGAGTGGCTTTACAAATATTATAAAGAACTGGAAAACTGTGGTGTGGAAAATCACGGCTTATTGATTATCAAAGACGGAGAAACTGTTTTTGAAGAATATAATTACCCTTATTCTGCTGATATGCCACATACTTTATTTTCTGTTACAAAATCTGTTGTTTCAACTGCGGTAGGCTTTGCAATAGATGAGGGTCTTTTTTCACTTGATGATAAAATAATTGACCTTTTTCCCGAATATGAGGCTTGCAAAAGTGATGAGTGGGAAAATCTGACTGTCCGCTCCGTTCTCACAATGAGCAGTAATAAAAAATTCAGCTTTTTGCAGGATATGACGGGCAATTATATGGAAATGTTTATGAAAGCACCTTTCAGAAAAAATAAGGGCTTTTTATACAGCAATAACGACGCTCATGTTGCGGCAGCATTAGTACATAAATTTTCGGGACAAAACCTTGTTGAATATTTAACACCTCGTCTTTTCGAGCCTCTCGGAATTGATATTCCTGCTTGGGAAACTAATGAAATCGGGGAGTGTATAGGTGGCACGGGCTGTTATCTTAAGCTGCGTGACCTTGCAAAAATAAGTCAATGTTACGGCAATGGTGGCAAATATGAGGGTAAGCAGATTATTCCTGAATTCTGGGCAAAGGAAGCTATGAAAATTCAAGTGGGATTCGAAGAAAATGCGGGCTATGGCTATTTTTTCTGGATCAGAAATGGTGCTATTAAAATGACGGGTATGTTCGGACAGGTTATCGCATATTTCCCGAAATATAATGCAGTTGTTGCAACAATGAATGCAGGCATCAACGAGGGCGGTAACGAAAGAGCGGTAGAAAGAATAATGCCCAAAGTATTTGAAGAAGAATCAACTGAAGAATGGAACGAAAAATTAAAGGAATATCTTGAAAACAGAAAGCTTGTTCCCCGAAAATGCGAGGAAAAGCTCAATGTTCCTGTGGGTAAAACCTTTTATATAACAGGTGTTTCTGATATTCTTGCAAATCTGATATTTCCTGCAAGCGTTATTCCTCGTTCTTTAAGCTCAAGTTTAGCAAAAAGACCCAAAACCAATTTCAACCGGGTTTCATTTGATTTAACAGAAGATGTTTTTACTGTTAAATGGAAGGAAGAGGAGGATGAGGTCATAATTAACTGCGGTCTTGACGGTGAGCCGAGAATGAGCCAATGTCAGATTAAAGGCTATCCATATAAAATATGGGGTTATGCATACAGTGAAGACGGCAAAATCAAGGCAGTTGTAAAGCCTATTAACACTCTTTCAACTAACTTTATGACCTTTGATTTTTCGGGCGATACAGTCAGAATTCAGATGAAAGGAAATCCAAGCTTTTCTGAATTTGTTTTGAATCATGCACTTGTACTCGATATTATCAAAAAGCATAAACCGATTAAATTTTTAGTAACCAAAATACTTAATGTGGTTTTTGGTACAACCGAAAGAGCAATGAAATTTAAAACAAAGTGAAACAGAGGGAAAGTATGTTATTAAATAAACTTTTTAAAAGCGTTATGGAGCAGGACAGAGCACCAATTGTAATCTGCGATTTAGAGCATACAATTGTCTATATGAATCCTGTTGCTATAAAACGTTATCACAAAGACCTTACAGGACAGAGCCTGAAAAATTGCCACAACGGAAAATCCAATGAAATTATAGATAAGGTTGTGGATTGGTTTCAAAAAAGCGAAGAAAACAATATTGTTTACACTTACAATAATGAAAAAGAAAATAAGGATGTTTATATGGTGGCTCTTCGTGATGAAAATGGTGAGCTTATAGGCTATTATGAAAAGCATGAATACAGAACCAAGGAAACGGGTAAATTATATGAAATTTAAAAATATTAAAGGACTGATAATATTGCTTATTATTTCTTTGACCTTGTTCAGCGGTTGTTCAGATAATGTGAATACTGAAAATACCCCAAACAACTCTACCGATACAACAGAAATTTTGACAAACAAATCTCTCGGCTATGAGCAAATTTCAGGAGAACAAGCAAAGCATTTAATGGATACCGAAAAAGATTTCATAATTATTGATGCCCGAACTATTGAAGAATTCAATGAGGGTCATATTGAAAATGCAATTCTTATTCCCGAATATGAAATAGGGGAAAGGGCAGAAAATGAATTAAAAAATAAAGACCAATTAATACTTGTTTATTGCCGTAGCGGTAGGCGAAGCAAAATAGCATCACAAGCCCTTGTTGACTTGGGTTATACCAACGTTAAAGAGTTTGGCGGAATAATAGACTGGCAATATGAAATTGTGAAATGATATAAAATCTCCCCAATGTAATAAAAACACATTGAGGAGGTTTGTTTATTTTCTATGGGTATGTAAGGAAATCAAAAACATTGCTATTCCGAATAAGCCACCTGAAGCAATGAAGCATTGCCACCAAGGGAATATTTTAACAATTTCGATAGCTGTTTTGTAATCTTCTGTAAATAAAACAAGGCAAAATGCGAATATTGCAAATAAAAGTGTGAATAAGCCACCAAAAAGTAGACCCATTCCCGGATAAACAGATGCACAACCAGTTCCAAAAGTTGTGGTTAACTTTCGTTCGTCTTTGGTGAGCTTTTTCAGTTCAGCTTTTTTAAATGCTATATTAACAATTTGTTTAAGTGTTTTTTCTGTTTCTTCAGAACTGTCCCAAGTTACAGAATTGTTAAATATTTTTCCTCTTTTATAAAACAGGCACGAAAAAGCATCTGTTGTTTTTATCCCTTTTTTATTTAAGGCCGTTCCTGTTAAAAAAATAATGTCTATTTTTCCTTTTACAGTAACATCTTCTATGCAACTAATATATAGTCTGGTATTTTTTTCATAAAAAATTGTGAATGGTTCTCCGTGGCAATCCGCAGTGCGAACACCTTTCAAATCAGCAGTTTTTGAAAAATTGGGGTAGTTTCCTGTAAAACCGTTTTGGTGCATTAATGATGTTATTTCTGAACGGATTCCTTCAACATATTCTTTCGATAGAACAGCATCAGCTTTTTTAGGGTAACCTTTTTGAGAGTCAACAAACAAATTGAAAAAATTACGCCATAAAGGTTCATAATCAGATTTTTGCAATTCTCTATGAATTTTATTTAAAATCTTTTGGTATTCTTTGTTTTTTTCTGTTATTTGTTCAAAACTTTCTAACAATTCAACAAAATCAAACATAGCCAGATTTGTTGCTTCGGCTTTAATTAACGGAAATGACTTCTTTTTAAATTCATTAGAAAATGGTTCGATAAAATCTAAATCTTGAAATTCTTTTAACAAAGGTAATATTCTTTTCTCTTTTTCATTTAAAGTTTCAAAAGAAATATTACTTTTTTCAATTATTTCTGAAACAATACTACTTAACATTGTAAAAGGTGAACCAAAGAATTGTGTTGCTGCTTCGGTAGCGTTGTATGAATTTACTTCAATTTTTGCATTTTTGAATTTGAAAACTACAGGAAGAGAAGTTTCTGTGTCAAAGTTTTCAAGTAGTGCGGTTATTACAAAATGTTCACCATTTTTTGTAAATGTAGAGCCTGAAAAATCTATGCAATCATATTCACCCAAATTAACAGGTTCACAATCAATCAAGGTTAAAATTCTGTCGTATGATGCACAATTGTCAACGGGTATTTTAATGTTGTTATCACTTTGTTCTAATTTTGAATAGATATAGCTATAATCAATCAATGAAAGGAAAGCGGATATAACATCTTTATCGAAAATATCTGTAACACTATTAAAAAAACGCTTAGGTTCTTCTTTCTTTTTATTAAAATTCTTATACAAGCCATATATTAAATCAATTACGGAAGAATCGTCGGTATGTTTGTTCACAAAAGGGAATGTTTTGTAAACCGGATAGTTTTTGCAAATCCATTTGCGTATTTGCTTCTTATCCTTTGCAGATGAATTTACGGGTTCAACATCAAAAATATCACGTGCAATTTCATAAGCGTTGCCGAATAAGTTGATTATTTCTCTTTCGTTAATATTTATATTTGCATCTTTATTCATAAATTTCACCACCATTTATTAAATTGTAGCATAATATATAAATTAATACAACTCTGATAAAGATGACAATTGTTTTATTGTGTGCTATAATTGTCTTAAAAGAAAATAAAGAGAGGTAATATTATGCGTAAAAATTTTGGTGCTCAAAGTGATGTTTACCCTATGCCCGTATTTATTGTTGCGGCTTATGATGAGAATGGTAACCCTAACTGTATGAATGCCGCTTGGGGCGGAATATATGAAGATAAGCAGATTATGGTATGCCTTTCCCACGGACATAAAACTACTCAGAATATTAAAGCAAGTAAGGCTTTTACCGTTAGCATTGCAGATGCAAAGCACGTTGTTGAAGCGGACTATGTTGGTGTAGTTTCAGGCAATAAAGAGCCTGATAAAATGGAAAAAGCAGGGCTTACAACAGTTAAGTCGGAATTTGTGAATGCACCTGTAATAAATGAATTTCCAATGACTGTTGAGTGTAATCTTCTTAAATTTAATGAAGACGGCATTTGCATAGGTGAAATTGTGAATATCAGTGCCGACGAATCTGTTTTAGGTGAAGATGGTCTTATTGATCCTGAAAAGCTTGAGGCTATTACCTTTGACCCTGTTCACAATGCTTATCTTAAACTTGGTGAAAAAGTCGGTAATGCTTTTTCTGATGGTAAAAATCTGAAATGAATTGTTGGTTATAACCAAAAAATCTTGACTTGTGACTAAAAAAACTGTATTATAAACACATGACTAAAAATAGGGAGTGAGCAAAATGGCAAACTGTCCCAAATGCGGTGAACATTTGCGAATGACAGACTGGAAACAGCATTGTCCCCACTGCAACTGCAATATCGTTCTTTATGATATTCAGGAAAGGCTTATGCAGGATGCAGATAAGGCAGAGGTTCAGCATTATCATTTTCAGAAAAAAATCAACAGAATGAAGGCGGCTTTTGTAGGGTCAAAACTTGCAATTGCCCGTATTTTTACCAGTTTGATTCCCGTAGCGGCAATTGTTGTTCCGTGGCTGAAAGGTAGCTTTAAAGAACCATTTGCTGAATTTGACGGAGTTTATACTTTATTTTCTTTAATAGATAGACTTGAAAGCTTTGATTTTGATTCGATTTTAGGACTTTTGAATACTTCTGACGGAAAAACACCGTTAATCTTTTTAGCATCAGCTCTGCTTATGCTTGTTTTATCTGTAGTCTTTATGTTAGTGCATTTTGGTTGCTTAACAATGGCTTGCGGAAAACGAGGCAAGATAAGAAACTACATATTTGACATTTTAATGTTAGTTTTATGCGGTGGGGCAACGGCACTTTTTATGTTAATTCCCGAAAATCCTTATTTCGGCATTGATTTTGTTATTGCGCCATTTGTGTATTTCTTATTGCTTGGTGTAAATTTCGGTATTGATATTGCAATTTTCAAACAGGGTATTGAGGTTAAATATGAAAATTGTGTTGTTGGTGGTATACCAATTGAAGAATATTTCAAAATGGTGGAAGATGGTGTTCCTCAGGAAGAAATTCGTCAGGAAATGTATCGCAGATTAACTGAAATGCAACTTCAGAAAGAAGCAGAACTTAATGGTGAGGAGGTTAAATCATGAGCGAAGAAATGAATCAGAACACTGATGTTCAGACTCGTGAATATGTTTTAGAGACTGATTTGCCTGCTTATATGAACAGAAAATTCTGTTCAACTAAAGAAAGAGTTACTTACATACTTAAAACTGCCACGGCAGAATTAACATTGGGTAAATACGATACATCTTCGGAATTATTTTTGTATAAGATTTTTGGTCTTGATGCGGAAGCCCATGGTAATGCGGCAGTTACACTTGGTATTTATGACTTGATTAATGACCCGCTTTCTGCGGTTATTATTGATAAAATGCGAACCCGTTGGGGTAAGTTTAAGCCTTTTCAGTATTTAGCGCTTATTCCCAGTATTTTAGTGGGCCTTGTAACCTGTGTTATGCCGCTTATTGCGGATGCTCAGGGTATGAATGCAGCTCAAAGACTTATTTTCTATATGATACTTTCATATATCAGTGAAACGGTTGGTGCATTTTTCGGCGGTGGCGGTTATATTGATAACGTGTTTACCCCCAACCCCAATGAACGAACGGCTCTGCTTGTTTCATCACGTTTTGCAAGTGATTTGTTCAGGCGATTCCCTGAACAATTGGCAGGAATTTTATTTGACCTTGTTGCAAACGGTAAAATCAAAATAAATCTCACCAAGGTTTTCGCATCAATGAAATCATTCTGGTGGGTAATTGCAACTGTTCCTGCAGTAATGTGGGTGTTTGTAAGTAGGGAAAGAGTTCCCCAATCGGAGAAACCGCCACAGGTTGTAAAGGGTATGTTCTCTGTGTTTAGGAATAAACCCTTGCTTATTTACACCTTATCGGGCTTTGTTGACGGTATCAATGTTGGTACCTCACAATCCCTTTATTATGATACTGTTTTGAAATTCAATATGATGTCCACTATAGCAGGTATTCCCGGTATGCCTATTTCATATGCCAGCTATCCTTGGGCAACAAAGTTCAGAAAACGCTTTTCAACCAAAACCTTGTGGTTGTTCCAGAGAGGCTCAATAATAACTTCTGAGCTTTCATTCTTCCTTGTGGGTCTTATAGGCGGAAAGAAAAACGGTTTCTATAAGAAAAAATTGCCTATGACAATTGCAATGATGCTGGGCAACAGTCTTGAAATGGTATTCTACGGAACTAAGAAAATTATTGAAAACGAAATTAACTATGAGGTTCTCGATTACTGCGAATGGCAGAATGGCTATCGTGTTGAGGCAACTGTAAATCTTCTTACAGGTTATATTAATAAGGTAAGAGGTATTGCTCTTACAAAAATTAACACAATGCTTCTTGCAAGGTGGGCAGGTTTTGAATCCGGTCTTACTGCGGTGCAAACAGAAGACACAATGTGGAAAATGTTTATAGCTGCATTCGGACCTCAGTTGATATTTGATTTCCTTAGCCTTGTACCGATGTTCTTCTACAATATCGACCAGAAAACGAGAGACAGAATGTATCTTGATTTGGAAAGAACACGTGCACAAACAGCAGCTACAGAAAAAGAAAAATCTGATAACTGATAAAATTAAACGGAACTGTAAAACGAGAGTTTTACAGTTCCGTTTTTATTGCGTTTTTTATTAATACTTATCAACATCTTCAACATCAAGTGTGAATACGATTGCGCCGCCAACGGAAACTTCTTTTTCAAAATCATCCTCGCGAAGCCCTGTTCCGAATCCAGTTGTTGTGGTGGTAACTCTTGTTCTTCTCTGGGAGCATTCTTTGATTATTTCTTTTGCTTTAGCAACAGTATTGTCTTCAGCACCAATAAGAAAAGTTGTGTTTCCTACCATTAAAAATCCGCCTGTTGTTGAAAGCTTTGTAACAGTGAAGCCTTCCTTTGTAAGTGAGGAAGAAACAACAGCGCTGTCATCATTATTAACAATTGCAATTATAAGTTTCATATGTATATTCCTTTCTATAATTATGAATTAAAGTTTGGGTAATATCAATTTTTTGCTGTGCTTATCAAGAAGATTTACATCAGGAATTTCATAGCGATTGTCGTTTGCGTCCTTGATAAGAACTCTGCCGTCATAAAGAGGCTTGATGGCGGTCAGATGATTACGGATTTCAAAGGTACAAATGCCTTTGTCCGTTTCTGCTGTCCACATCCAGATTTTAAACTTTTCGCTCATTTTTATGAACTTGGTAATACGGGGTATCATATAATATTCTCTCAGACAGTTTTCAACAACCTCTCTTGATTCAGGCATAAGGTCGTTAATGTCACGGATAACGGCGATTTCATTTCCTTCCGAATCCATAAGAGCTATATATTTAGTAAGACCTGTTATGGGAAACATCCGGTGTAATTCCAACTCGGTGAAATTTTCTCCTGAATAAAATTCTGCATCAACAAAAATTTTATCGTTTTCTGTAAGACGAACTTCGGGTCCTTCAATGTATTTTGGCATTTAATTCACCTCACTCAAAATTCTCTTCAGCTTTTCGCTTCTGAAGTTGCTCACCCATGGACTGTATTTCCACAAGTTTATAATATTTACCTTTCTGTTTAAGAAGCTCTTCAGGAGTACCGCACTCAATGATTTCACCTTTATCCACCACAACAATTTTGTTGGCTTTTCTTAAAGTGGAAAGTCTGTGGGCAATCATAAGAGTGGTTCTTCCGCTTATAAGTCTTTCAATCGCACCCTGAATAAGATGTTCTGTTTCAGAGTCAACTGCAGCGGTTGCCTCGTCAAAAATCAAAATACTTGGATTTTTAAGAACAGCGCGGGCGATAGAAACACGTTGACGTTCACCGCCTGAAAGGCCTACGCCTCTTTCACCAAGCATTGTGTCATAAGCATCCGGAAGCTTTGATATGAAACCGTGTGCATTGGCTACCTCGGCGGCGTGAATAACCTGTTCAACGTGAACCCTGCCACTGCCGAAAGCGATGTTATTGAAAATAGTGTCGCGGAACATAAGTGGCTCTTGCTGAACATAGCCTATAGAGTCGCGATAGTATTTCATATCAACATTTTTAATGTTTTCACCATCAATGAGAATTTCTCCATCATAATCGTCATAATATCTCATTAACAGATTTATGAGAGTTGATTTACCTGAGCCTGTTGTACCTACTATACCAACAATGTCACCCGGCTCTATTGTAAGATTGATGTTGGAGAGAACCTTTTTGGAACGGTCAAAGGCAAAGTTGACATTTTTAAATTCAATTTTACCTTTCATTCTTTGGAGGGTATTACCTTCGCCAAAGTTGTGTTCGGGTTCGGCATCTATAATATCAAGAATCTTTTCGGCAGATGCAAGTGTGTTCTGGTAAGTATCGCTCATATTTGCGAAAAAATTAATAGGAGTGTAGAACATACTTGCGTATGAAACGAAAGAAACAAGAAGACCAAGAGAAATTTCTTCGCTTCCGTTGATGACCATATTACCGCCTAAAAACCACACAACAATTGAACCGCAGGTTACAAGAAAGGTGATTACTGATGGGAAAACTGCCGCAGGCACTGCAACCTTTTTGTCTTCTTTATACCATTCATCGCAGTAGCGGGCAAATTTGTTTATGGTTTCTTTTTCATTTGTGAAAGCTTTTATAACTCTTACACCGGGGATTGAGTTTGCGAGAACTGTAGAGATTGAAGCACTTCTTCTCCAGAGTCGCATATATTTTGGTCCGATTATTTTACCAAAAAGTCTGCCTGCAATTACAACTACAGGTACCGGAATAAGAGAAAACAAAGCAAGCTTCCAGCTCATACCGAACATAATGATAACAAGACCTACAAGGGTAAAAGCCTGAACAACGGCCTCCTGCGTTATTTTCATAATGAAAGCCTGAATAACGCCGGCATCGGAGTTTACGCGGTTAATAACAGAGCCTGTTGAAATTTTATCATAGAAGCTTAAAGGCAGATATTGTGCCTTTTCATAAATATCTTTTTTCAGGTTAAGTGTAATTCGGTCACCTGCAAGGCGTAGGCGATAGGAGCGAAAACCGTTCATTACATATTGAAGAATATATATTCCTAAAAGCACAGCCAAAACCTTTATAAGCATAGAGGCGTTTTTGTTCGGAATAACATCGTCCACCATTATTTTTGTTATGTACGGTGGGACGAGAGATAGCCCCGTTGCTGCAACGGAAAGCAGCATACAGATGAAAAGAGATTTCTTTTCAGGAATAACATATTTTCCGAATTTTGAAATAAGCTTACCTTTGCCTGAGCAATTAATACATTCTGCTTCAGGGTTAGGGAGCTTTCTTCCGCATTTAGGGCAGAAGCAGCGTTGCTTATGGTAAACAGATTTGACAGTTTCAAATTCTTCTGATAAATCCTTGCCCTCATTGAGAGCATTTACAAATACAGCTGCCGCATCTGCAACCTCAGCAGCCGCATATGAAAAGCGCAGGAGTATTTTTTTATTTCCGCTTCTTAGCTTTACCTTGAAAATTGCATTACCATAAAGTCGTTTTACCTGAGCGGTTTCAATGTCGGAATAATTTACCGAGAAACTGCCGTTTTTGTGGCATTCATCAAAGACTACAATCTTATTTTCGGTGAATACCCCTACGGACTCTGCGTAGCGACCTTTAAGGTTTAAATCACCTACCACAACAAACAAGGCTTTTTCCTCTTTTAAGAGAGAGTCTATAGCCTGTGAGTATTGTTGGGGAATGGGTTTGTTGGTTATTAATTTCATATTAACACATCCCTTAATAGCAAGTAAATTTTACTATTAGCCTACATTATAACAAAGTCAAATCAAATGTAAATATTGTTTTTTAATTTTATTAGAATATTGAAAAAATTTATCGCATTTTGTTGTGCTAATATTTTTTCAATGCTATAATTAGATTAAACTTGTGATAAGGAGAAGAGTAATGAGTGAAGAGTTGAAAAGAACTTATACACCTTTTAAGGATTGGAAAGAAAAATCTAAGCAAATTGAATATACTGAAAATACACCTCTTCTTTCACCCGACGGAAAGCTTCTTGCAAAGGGTTGGGCAAGGAGAAATGTTTTTGAATATAACAGTGTTTATGTTAAAAAGGGAATAATCAGGCGCAAGGAATGGGTTTTTTATACCATTCACGTGAGTAATGAAATGCAGGTTCTTGTAAGCTTTGC